>JASHPO010000141.1 GCA_030038075.1 Nitrososphaerales archaeon
CAAAGGTCAACCTTCGCCCACGGCCGTGCCCGGCTACGAGGGAAACTTAGAACCTCCATTTGACGCTGTGATGACTGCCCTTTCAATTCAAAACACTACATTCATTGCCAGAGGATTCTCGGGCAATCAGACTCAACTTACCGAACTTATGAAGAAAGGAATCGCTCACGCAAATTCCCTGAAGGGGTTTGCTTTCATAGAAGTGCTGAGCCCGTGCGTTACTTACAATGACACCTATAAGGAGTGGCGTGAGCAGGTACACAGTGTCGATTCCGAGAAGGATTACGATCCGCAGAACAGAGTGGCCGTGTTTAGTCACGCAAGCCAGCTCTTGTCCGAGGGCAAGATCCCGACTGGTTTGATTTTTAGTGGAACGAGGAATTCTCTAGAGACAAACTCACTTTCCTCTAAAGAACCAATTGCATTACAAGATATTGGGTTCGAGGCAAACCGCCAGCGATATGAAGTACTTCTGAAGGACTTCCGGTAAAGTCTTAAGCTCGGTCTGCTTTATTTGTCAAGGCCGTCAACTATGCCTTCTAACGAACAAATCACATCGAAACTAAGGGAGGTTATTGACCCAGAGATCGGCCTCAATATTGTGGACCTGGGCATGGTTAGAAGTGTCACAGCTGATTCTGGTACTGTCAAAGTGGATATTGCGCTTACGGTAAAGGGATGCCCTCTGGCGAGCACCATTGAAAGCGACATCAAGAGATTGCTCAACGACCTCGATGGGGTTTCCAACGTTTCCGTCTTGATGAGCTCGATGACGAAGGAGGAGTTGAACAGTTTGGGTGCTCGATTGCAGCAAATGAAATCACAGCAAAGATCTCCCGGCAAGATTCCCGGAATGAGTTCAGGAATAGACAAGCTCGACAAGAAGGGAATCCAGACAATAATAGCAATAATGTCAGGAAAGGGCGGAGTAGGGAAATCCTACGTCACGGCGATGCTGGCTGTTGAGCTCAGGAGGCAGGGATTCGAGGTCGGAATTCTAGACGGGGACATTACCGGACCTAGCATTGCGAAGATATTCGGGCTCTCGGGAAAACCTATGGCGGACGAACAGGGTGTTCTCCCCAAGACGACCAGAAGCGGTATCAAGGTAATCTCAATGAACCTCCTTCTCGATACTCCCGATACACCTGTTATCTGGCGTGGCCCGATAATCAACGGGGTTATTCGACAGCTGTTCAACGACGTCAGCTGGGGAGACTTACACTACATGCTTGTCGATCTTCCTCCAGGAACTGGAGACGCTCCCCTGACGGTGTTTCAATCTCTTCCGGTCGATGGCGCTGTAATTGTGACCACTCCTCAGGACCTTGCGATGCTGATTGTGAAAAAGGCGATCAATATGGCAAAGCAGCTAAACATACCCATAGTTGGGCTAGTGGAAAATATGAGCTACATGAAATGTCCACACTGTTCTGAGAAAGTCGAAATGTTCGAGGATTCAAACATCGGACACGTGGCGAAAGAGCTGAATTTGAATTTCTTGGGCAAACTTCCCTTCGACCCAAAGGTGAACAGACTCGCTGACAAGGGGAGAATAGAGGATTACTTGTCGCCCGAGACTACTCAGCTGGTCTCTAGTGTGAGGAGCCAAGTCAGCAAACTGGTGGGTCTGACTGCTACGCCCATATCTTGGAAGCGAAACTCTGCAGGGTAGAATCTCGCCCTAAATTACTTGTGTTTTACTCTCTGTATTCTATGCGAACCGGCCGAGGTAATTCAGACGCGTCTTGAGTTCGTCCTTGAGGAGAACTATTGAGGGCGTCTCTATAGGATCGACTCCTCTGAAAATTGCCGCGAAATACGAGGCATAGTCCAATAGGTATAGCATTGATATGATTCTGCTAACATAAGATGTTCCTAGAGCTGGCGCCTGAAGAAGTTCGCTTTTTGCCTTCTTCAAAATGTCTTCCAATATCTGGAATCTCGTTCTAACCTCGATCGGATCGTCCTCAAGCTTGAGAGCTAATGGAACCGCATTTGAAACGTACGCCTTTTTCGCCTTTGCTGTCTTTGAATAGTCCCAGCCAACGATGTCATTGTGACAGAGCTCAGGTATCTGGGCATCAAAGGCGTGCATCTTTGCGTTTTCGTTCAAAGATTGTCTAAACCTCATCCCGCAAGCCCTGGTGCGTCTGGAAGAATAAATTAGCGGCAGAGTAACTTTTGTTTCTGTAACATCGAGTGCAATTTCAAGCGCCTTGTTCTGCTTCGCAATCGGCTTGGCGCACAAGTCGCGAGCCCGTGACAAACAATCAATTGAGTTTAGCACGTGATCTTCGGACGTCTTGAGATAACCGTTCTGAATTAGAAACTTTAGCACGACGTAGAAAATCGCGGGAAACGATGAGCGCGGGACCTTTAGCATTTTGGTCTTTGTGAACTTTATTCTCGGATTCGTCTGGGACATCTTTTCGAGCAACCCACCCGAACCGAAAGTGCAGATGTCGAGTCTCCTTTTGTTTGCTTCGTTCAGAACAGATAGAGTTTCTTCCGTGGTGCCGCTGCAACTTACACCAACTACGAGTGTATCGCTTGTGAAAAAACGTGGAAGGTGATAATCCTTCAAAACCTCAATTCTGCCGGCCTCCTGTTCGAGAGCGATATCAGCGATTACCTCACCAATCATGCCCGAGCCGCCCATTCCTACGAAGAGAATTGACGAGTAAGATCTATCGAGCTGAGGGGGCTGTGATTCTTCCCAGCTGGACTTTGCGAGGGCAGGCCACGAATCGAAGTCTTCCTTCAAATTTGACTTGTCTATTTTCGAAATTAAATTAAAGACCGAATCCGGCAATCCATTGTTCCTCCAGCTTGTCGCATTGGCTTTTTCTGCTCAGTACTTGAATTTTCCTTTAAGGATGCGATGCTCCGCCCTATCACGCATTGTCATTTTGAAGACCTTCTTCATCATGGACATATATCGGTCACTGATTGTGATTCCGCGCCTCGACATCATGCGTCGCTGGGTTTCAATTGCGCTGTCTAAGTACATTTCGAAGGCTTTGGTCTTAGCTCCCAGGTAAATCGAGAAGGAAGGCACGTCGTCGGACACACTCCCCAAAGCGTGCGAGGAGACGCCTATCGATTTTCCCGAATTGATCATGCAACCTATGCCTGTTTTAGCCATGTCGCCAATGTAAGTACCAACCTTGATGGATCCTGTCCTTACTTGCTTTCCTTTCACGTTAGCCTTGATTTCGCCGTATGTATTCTTCAGGTCGGAATTGGTGGTCAAGGCGCCTATATTCACCCAGCTTCCGATGATCGAGTGCCCCACGAAGCCTTCGTGATTCTTGTTTGTGTAATTTCCCAAGAGCGAGGCTTCTATTTCGCCCGCCACTCTGCAAAATTCGCCAACACTTGTTCCTTCTCTGATTTTCGCTGACTTGACAATCGTGCCCCTACCTATGAAACAGGGGCCGGTAAGATGAGAGAAACTTTGTACGTGTGATCCATCTTCGATTATTACAGGGCCTTTCCTAGAGTCCAATGTGACAAAACGTTCGATGTCCGCCAAGCTGGAGATTCTGAACTTTGATCCTCGCGATTCACACCTTAGCTCGATATTACTCTTGTCTTTCGATTTTCGCGAAAAATCTTCCTCGATTGCGATCGAGTTCTCGTCAACAAGTTTCCAAGGAAATCTCATGAGTGCAGTTTCGTTAATTTCAGGAGGGAGATTTCTTGATTTGTCCGAAGACATCTTCATTTTCCTCATCTCCTCTGGCGATGAAATTCCATCCATGAAACCAAAGACCAGGTTTCCGTAAGAATCGAAAAAAAGACGTTCCGCATCTTCGAAAGAAGCCTGATTGACATAGTGCCACATATCCGATCTTCGAGAGATAAGTGAATTAACGATCAGGCATTTTCGTGAAACAGCTGAATTTACTTTCATTTCCATATGGTACTCTTGAGTCAAATCCTGCAAATAATCCGGGACGAACAAATTTGCAGCTTTCGCCCCGACTCTTTCCTCAATGCTGCTAAGCAAGGTTCCAGTGCCAAAAGTCATGTCGAAGGTGGCATGAGTCAACGATACAGGCGAAAAGTTTGCTCGAAGACCAGAATCAAAGACTGCTAAATTCATCGAGTCGAGCTTCAAAGGACTTTGCCCATTTTCTGCAGGAAAAGATCGTACACCCGTTTGTAGGATCTCTCGTCACCAATGTCCATGAATTCGCCACCGGGTATCACATAAGACGATACCTTTTCCCCGGCCTTCATCATATCTCTCACCACACTATCAAAGCCGTACATCTTACCATTTGGGAGGTATTCGAATATCTTAGGTTCGGAAACGTAGCACCCTACGTTGATCAAGCCTCCGATTTCCGGTTTTTCTTTCCAGGCCGTGACAGAACCGTCCTTCTTTTTTTCTATAAAACCGTAAGGGAGTTTGTGAGAATAATGCATCAGTCCTATGGTAAGTGTGGATTTTGATCTAGTATGTTGCTCAAGAAGTCTACGAATGTCAAAATCAAAAACGGAATCCCCGTAAAGGAGATAGAAAGTAGATCTGACTAATAGCTTCACATTTAGTAGTTGCCCGGAAATACCGAGCGCTGAATTCGATCTTGCATATTCAATCTTCACTCCCCAGGCTGTGCCTTTCTCAAAGTAGGATTCGATAGTTTTACCTAAGTAACCCGTTGAGAAAACAAATTCGGAGACGCCGTTCTTCTTTAACCACAGAACAAGGTGTTCCAGAAGCGGCTTGTCCCCGAGCGGAAGCATCGGTTTTGGGACAAAAAACGTGTATGGTTGCAGCCTGGTCCCCATGCCGCCTGCTAGAATAACGGCCTTGGGATTCCTTGACATTTGCAAGCCAAATGCTGCATAAGTTAGTAAAAGTTTATGGAGAAACCATCTGGGAGAAGCTGGAAATCTCAGTACTGAATTGCGTGATTTTTTCCTTGCAGCTGTCCACACTCTGGCCGTACACTGTACTGGTGGCCAGCAACCCACTGCAGCCGAGCTCTCTCAATAATTTAAGATCTTGAAGTCGTATGTCGCGCTGCGTAGGGACGAAGACTGGCTTGCTCGAAAGTCTGGTCACTAGTTTTAGAGTTGTTCCGTCGAGCATAGTGAACGGCAATCCGATTCCCTGATTTGGCGTTAGGGCCGCCACAACGGCCGAAACAGAGTCAAATTCAGACAACGTTTTCACTTGTTCGAGTATGTAGCCAGGACCGACAGAGACGATTTTCTCCATAGTGGAATCTTCCCAAATGAATGAGGGAAGCTGGTGTGCCAACATGTTGACGAAAGAAAAGCCCATCCTCGCAATTGCCTGCCAATCCTCTTCGAGCATAATTCTCGTGTCTCCTATCGAAATCCCCGCAGGAATTTTCAAAACACTCAAAGAATCCCTGATAGAATCTTCTTCGATTTCCAAGCCCGCAAATCTGACTCCTCCGCCAACATCTTGGTTGAGGTGAAAAATGACACAATCAGCGCCGGACTCTTCGCAAGCGACCGCGAAATCCCTAGAATTTAGGTGAAGATCGC
Organism: Nitrososphaerales archaeon; assembly: GCA_030038075.1. GTDB lineage: Archaea > Thermoproteota > Nitrososphaeria > Nitrososphaerales > CADDZS01 > DATLTL01. The sequence continues at coordinate 5,533 of JASHPO010000141.1, forward strand.
CGAATAGCAAAAATTTTCTTGATGCGAATAGGCTATTCAACGGTCGTGATACCACGACAAGCCCGAAAATCCGGCCTTAAAATCCTTCAGTGGGTATAGATGAGAATGTCGGCGACAATTCCAATGAACGCAAAAAAAAGGTAAGGACTGGAAATTTTGAAGACTGTCCAAGCTCGGTCAGACGATGGCCCGCGCAAAAGCCAGACATTGATTGCAAGCATTAATCCGCCTAGGACGATAACCGTGCCGTCGTAAATTGCGTGGAATCCGAGGCTGCGAACAAAAATGGGAATGAAGCTGTAAGCAATCATGATTATAGTTGTTATTGCAATAATGCGGACTGAGCTCCTTTCTGTCACGACGACGGGTAGCATTGGTATTTTTGCGTCAGAGTATTGCTGTCTGAACCTAATTGAAAGAGACCAAATGTGTTCGGGAATCCAGAAGAATACGAGAAATCCCATAAAAAGTGCACCGGCTAGAGGCAACACTGGATTCTTTACAGCAAAATAAGCAACTAGAATCGGCATAACGCCCGAAAAACCGCCGAGGATGATATTCAGCCAACTTCGCCGCTTTAGCAAGTAGCTATAAACCAGCGCATAGTCAAGAAATCCGATTAGCATTGACAGCGCGCTTAAGGGACTCAAGTAATACGAGAAGGCGAGGCTAAGAGCGAGAAGGACAAAGCCGTATCTGAATGCGTTTGCCGGAGAAATCCTTCCAGTAGGTATGGGTCTGTTCTTTGTTCTTGTCATTATAGCGTCAATGTCGCGATCAAAATAGCTTCCGACGGTGTTCGCGGCCGCTGAACCAAGCCATATGGATCCGCTGACAATGACCAGTGATAGGATATTCGTATGCCAGCCGGCGCTAGCAATGTAAGCTGCAGCGCCAGTGAAGACTAAGAGAGAAATTACATTCGGTTTTGTAACATCGTAGTAATCGCGAATTCTTTGCTGCGTAGTAGAGGTTTGCAATCTTTAATTCACGCGCGAACAGGCTGAAATCGAAATGCGCTTTGATGGACTTCTGTACCTGTGTTAATAATCCTTTCAACCAATCAGGATTGTGGAAACGACTTTGACTCTGGACGAGGCCAAACGTCAAAGCAAACCAAACTATTGAGTTAAAATAATAGCGAGCTCATCATGCCTTCAGAGAAAATATCATGGTTTGCAAATAATTAGAGAAAATTCTCAGAGACCCGGGTAAGAAAATCACTAAAGCTTTCTGATTTGCAAAGCGTCATGACTCTTTGCAGGTCCTCTCTATCATCAAGATCATTGGAGAACTCTGGCCAATCCAAGATCTGAAAATTCAAATGCGCTTCTAATGCCTCCCGAGAGTGCTTGGCGAAACTGTCATCATCGAAATGGAGGTCGAAATGCAAAGAAGAGCTCATCGCAAGGAGGTTCGTCCCATCTTTCTTGACCGAGGGATTCAGTAGAAGCTCGAATTTTTGGAGTAGCTCAATGGCTTCGTCTACCTTTGAACTAGTAATGAATGGGAGATCCGCGGGAAGAAGTAGTAATTCATTCCCTCCGAAATTAGAGGCCCGTTTAATTCCAGTCCTCATTGAGTCATTGACACCCCCGTGATGTGATCTTTCCGCTATGACAGTCAATTTCGAGATGTTGCTGAGAATGGATTGCGCCTCGGAGGGATTCGAAGCGACGACTATTATTTTCGCTATCCGCGAGCTTTCAAGCGCTCTAACAACCCTCTTGAGAAGAGCTTTAGCTAGGGTCGACCTCTCTTCATCTGAAAGGCGTCCCCTAAGCCTCATTTTTCCAGTTGCGAATTCTCGGACAGGAACTACTGCACAGCTCTGATTCATAAGAGATTCAATATTTCCCTCGACATCGAGTCCCTCGAAATCTTGTCTATTCTCGTATTCGTCCTCACACATTCAATTTCCAGGTCCTTAATTCTTGCAACTTGGTTGGATTCTTCTGCAGAGTCAACGACAAATATCTTCAAGAATGAAGAGTATAGGCTTGCAACGCCGAAACTGTTTGGTTCAAGAGAAATAGCTGCCATCATTTTGGTGGCTGGCCCTGAGTAAGCTTGGCCGCCTACAAAGGGGCTTATCGCTACTACTTTCGATTTTCGAAGAACACCCTTTACTTTTTTCAACAAAATAGTAGGGAGTATACTTGTCACTGGGTTCGCTGGGCAGATAATCACATAATCTGACAAGAATGAAATTGCGGTTTTATTCGCTGCCGCTGCTTCGAGGCCGAGGTAAGCAATTTGATTTATTTCCGGAAGTGCTTTGTGTTTCACCCAGTATTGCTGAAGGTGCATCATTCCCGCTTTGGTTCCCATGAATGTCATTACAAAATCATTTGTTGCAGGAATTATTGGATGAACTATTTTCAGTAACCGGTTAAAGTAAGCGGTGACCGATGATAAGCTCCATCCCATTTTCATAAGATCGGTTCTTCGCTGGCATAGGGCGGAGTCCGAGTCGCCTAGGCTGAACCACTCTCCGGTGATAGACAATTTTGAAAGAATATCTCTTGCAGTGAAAGTATCGGAAGCAACGCCCCAGCCCTTCGAAACATCCAAATCTCCTGCAAGGGCGTGCGTGATAATGTCGACATCAGGGCAAACATATAATCCGTGATACCAGTAGTTGTCGGCCACATTTGTTATGAAACCAAAATCCATGTCAGAATTCTTTGAGAAATCAGAAAAAGCTGTTGCAAACTTTGAGGAACCGGATCCGCCAGTAATAACTCCGACTCGCTTCATTAAGAGTTACCTGAATAAGTCTCGGGCAGGCTTTCTCACAAGCATCCTTGCGGGCACATCTGCCCTGCGATATTCAAGTCCTCTAACGATCGCGACGGGCACTCTGTCAAGCTTATTCATGCAAAGCTCCGCGGCGGATGCGATTTCGTCCGCTATACAAATCACGCTTGCCTTCAAACTGTATCCGTATTGATCTTTCTTCCCCCGATAGTCTACAAAAGGGTCGATCCCCGACAAACCAATAGCAACATCGACTTGGCCTTCTCGCCAGGGTCTGCCAAAGGTGTCCGATATTATGACTGCAACATCCTTCTTCAGCGCCCTCTTGATGGATGCCCGCAATTTTCTTGCAGACTCGTCTGGCCGCTTCGGAAGTAGAACTATGCTGCCGCTTTCAACGTTCGATTGGTCTACTCCGGCATTCGCACAAACAAAACCTTGGGGCGTCTCAGATATTATGAGACCTTTCACCATTTTGACAAGGCGGCGAGACTGCGAAAGAATTACTTCGACTTGCCGTGGATCTTTTCCCACGTGGTGCCCTGACCTCACCGAAAATTTGCTCGGGACAATGCTGGAAAGTCTGAGAACTTGACCTTCGGCCTTTGAAACGATCTTGTGAGTCACAACGAAAATATCGCCATCTTCGATCCTTAGATTGTTTTTTCGACACGCGGACAAGATTAAACTGGCGAGGTCGTCGCCTTTCTTCACTTCATTTATTCCTTTAACAGGGATGATTTCCAAAGACTGCATCTGAAACGTACCGAAGTTATATCGAAGACGGAAGTTGCCTCTTGTGTTCGCTTGCCCTATTAAGCTTGATTACTTTGTCGATCAACTCGTCTGAAACCCCTGTTCTGCTCCTGATTTCCTCGCGGCGCATTTTCGAGTCAAAGATCAACGTTAGAACTCTATCTAGGATATCGTAATCCGCTGGAAGTTCATCCGACGCTTTGTGGTTTGGCCACAGATTAGGACTGGAGGGTTTTGTGATTATGTTGAAGGGAACCTGCAAAACTGCACCTAGAGCTCTCACTTCAGTCTTGTATAGGTGACCTATGGGGAGAAAGTCAACGCCCCCGTCACCATACTTTGTGAAATAACCGATCAGACTCTCCGATCTATCTCCTGTGCCGGCCACAAGCAAATTTCGCTGGTTGGCTAGTGCGTAGAGAATCACCATACGAGTCCTTGCTTTAATGTTGGCAAAAGTTAGTCTTGAAGCTCGTTTACCAAGCAATCCGGCAATAGCATCTATAGCATTTGAGATGGGAATGTCCAAGGTTTTGATGCCGAGGCACTTTGCAAGTAGTTTTGCATCAACCATGTCCTGTGACTTACGCGAGTTCTCTTCGAACAAAAAGACGCCCAAAACTCTCTTTGCTCCAAGCGCCTTTTTACAAAGTGATGCGACCACTGCACTGTCAATGCCGCCGCTTATTCCAACAACTACGCCGTTTGCGCCAGACTCAGACATTTTCTTATGAATGAGTGAAGAAATTAATTTGATTTCTCTGTCACTATCGAACTTTCGACTTGCGCTTAGAGCAGTAATCGGGCGAAGTTCCATGAGCGGTTCGAGCTGAGGCAAATTCAACAGGATTCGAATTTGAACATAATATTAGCTTTCTTTTTTATGATTTAAAATGTACAATATAGTGGCGGAGGCATTTGTGATTCATATTAGTGTTCGAGTAGACAGGTCTTATTCGCGCATAAGATCGCGAAAGAAGTTTTCTACTAAAATGTCCTAGTCTATACGTCTCGCAGATTGGCGCTAAGCTTATAATTTAAAATTATGGAGAAACTCCGCATGTCAGAAGAAATGAGCTCATATGAGATGTGGCTTGATTCTGAAGGTATCAAGCTCAACAGAGAAGTTGCAGGCTTTGAAGACATCACCGCAGTCCCCAGGAAACGCTGGGATCGTATCGGGGGCGATGTTGCTTTTCTTGAATTGGTAGGAACAAAACAAGCTCAGCGAGGAATGTACGTTGCAGAAATCCCTGCTGGGGGGGCTTTAAAGCCCGAAAAGCATCTTTACGAAGAAGCTATTTTCATCTTGAAGGGTCGGGGTTTTACAGAAGTATGGCGAGGGGAGTCTGGTCCAAAGCAGAAGTTCGAATGGGGGACGGGGAGCCTATTCGCAATCCCGCTCAACGCTTCCCACCGACTAGTGAACGGCAGTGGGGAACCGGTTATTTTCTTCGCTACTACGACCGCACCGCAGATTATGAACTCATTTGCGGAGAATGATTTTGGTGTGATATTCAATTCTAATTACGATTTCAAAACTAGGTGGAGCGGACAGAAAGACTTCTTTGCGGCTTCTGACAAACGTGTCAGACTCTCTCGGCAAGCTGTTCGTTTAGACACCAACTTTATTCCTGATGTGAGATCCCTGTTCCTTGATAACATGGACACGAAAGTTGCAGGCGGTCAGTTGACCACTTACCAGATGGGTCGTTTCCCGAGAGGTCACGTTTCAGAATGGCCGGTGGGAAGGTATCATGCAGCCCACTTTCACGGTCCGGGTGCGATACTGATCGGCTTGAGAGCAGAAGGATATGTTCTGGTCTGGCCAAATGAGCTGGGACCTCGCCCATATGAAGCTGGTAAGGGGGACAAGATCATGAAAATAAAGTGGAAGCAGAACAGCCTCTACAGTCCTCCTGATCGATGGTACCATCAGCACTTCAATACCGCGAATGAGCCAGCTCGTCACGTTGCTTTCTACGGTAGCATGCCAGACGGCGCGTACACCGCCAAAAGCGACAACGCTTTCATGGGATTGATCTCTCAAAGCGAAGGCGGGACTCTAGTAAGCTATGAAGAAGAAGATCCGGAAATCAGAAGACGGTTTGAGAAAGACTTGGAGTTGAAGGGCATCAAATGTACGATGCCCCAATTTGCTCACGCGTAATGAGCTTTTGAGTAGAAATACGCAAAGGATCTGGCCCGACGAAATTAGTTACTCAAGTCAAACGATTAGTATTACGAGGTAGCGGCGAATCTTCACTATGCACGAGGACGGAAGCCCTCACCATCACGACATGGGAGTAACCGAATCCACAGTAAATCTCGACTGGCTCAGCTTCAAGAGCGTCGGCGTTGATATTGGCTCCTCCACTTCCCATCTAATGTTCTCTGAACTAACGCTTCAACGGCAGGGGAAGGAACTCAACAGCAGATACATCGTAGTTCAGCGGGATGTGCTATACCGTTCTCCTATAATCCATACCCCTTACAGCGACGGCTACAATATCGACGCACAGAAATTGGGAGATTTTATTTCCAATTGTTACAAGGAAGCCGGACTGGAATCCTCGGCTATTGATACTGGCGCGGTAATCTGTACTGGCGAAGCAGTGAAAAAGAAGAATTCTGAGGCGATTACCCGTCTTTTTTCAAGTGAGGGAGGAAAATTCGTTTGCGCTACAGC
>JASHPO010000142.1 GCA_030038075.1 Nitrososphaerales archaeon
AAAGCGAAACATATGCTGGGAATTCCCCCGAAATATATTCACGAAGTAACTGCGCTCTTTGAGCGAGCTCGATACAGCGATCAAGAGCTTACTCATGAGGATGCAATACGAGCGAAAGACTCTTTCAATCAACTTCGCCTAGAAATAGAGAAAGAACAGCTGAAGGAAAATGAAGTGATTTCGAATATTCCAAGTCCTGTTTCAACCAAGTAATAGGCAAAAAGTCATGCTATCTAAAATATCCGTTCTAGCATTTGTAATATTGTTTGGGTTGTCCATTATTGCTTCGCTTCTTATTTCCAACGATTCGGTGTCGTTAGAAATTATTCTCTTTTTCCTTTTCATAACAACTATGGTGTTGATTGAGGAGGTTTGGAAGACATCCCAGCAAAGTGCCCGTCCGGTTAGCGAAGCAGCGTTAGAATTTCGACAACACTCGGGCCAGTTCGCCGGAGCTGCGTTAAATCTGAAACTCGCGACACAGTACAGCTCTTACTCTAGACGTGAGATCGCAACTATTCTTAGAGAAGCTCTCTTGAACAAGTATTCTGAAACAAAAGACTACCCAACTCTGTGGATCTATACCGACACTGGAACAGCTGCTATCGAACAAATCCTTGGAAAGGAGAACGGTGATCTGATCGAAATTGTCGAGCCTTCTGACAGATTCTCGAAGGCCCCTAGAAGAGGACTTCGCGGACGTAGACAAGATAGTCATTATTTTTCAAAGCTGGACAGAGTTTTGCGTTTGGTAGAAAGTGAGAAAATTTAATGACGGAGACTCAAGTAGACATTGAAGATGAGGGAATAAGCGAAGAAATACTTTCAGAACTCTCAAAAGTAATCATTGGGAAAAAAGAGGTACTTGAAAATGTCCTCATCTCGATACTCTCTGACGGGCACGTTTTGATCGAAGATTATCCAGGTCTAGCGAAGACACTACTCGCGAGATCATTCTCCCAAGTATTGGGATGCGCATTCAAACGAATCCAGTTCACTCCAGACCTTCTTCCAGCGGATATCACCGGAGCCTACATTCTTAACAGAAAAACATCTAACTTTGAACTTAGAAAAGGCCCCATTTTCACGAATATCTTGCTAGCTGATGAAATCAACAGGGCACCACCGCGTACGCAGTCAGCATTGCTCGAAGCAATGCAAGAGAGGCAGGTCACTATAGAAAATGACACTATGAAACTTGAACGGCCATTTCTCGTGATCGCCACTCAAAATCCCATAGAGTACGAGGGTACGTACCCTCTTCCTGAAGCCCAGCTCGACCGGTTCATGATGAAATTGGAGATCGGTTATCCTGATGCTGATCAAGAGGTCGAGATTCTGGAGGCGAGGGATGCAAGAAAGATGGACGAATTTGTGGTCAGGAAAATCACCGATGCTCCCACTCTAATCAGGATGCAGAGATCAGTGGAAGAACGCGTGCACGTAGACAAGGCTGTTTTCAAGTATATGGTCGAGATCGTCCGGCAGACGAGGGAGCACAAGAGTGTTCAAGTCGGATCTAGCCCAAGAGGTGCGTTGGCTCTTCTGAAACTTTCCAAAGCCAGGGCTTTGCTCTCAGGCAGAGATTATGTGCTTCCGGATGATGTTAAGTCCGTTGCGATTCACGCCTTATCCCATAGATTGATCTTGCAGCCCGAACAATGGCTTAGCGGCGGCAAAACCAGCAGGGTAGTCGATGAAATCCTGACAAAGGTTCCAGTACCAAAAGCAGATTAGAGAGTCCCGCAGTTGCTTACGAGAAAAGCTTCGAGCCTGGTCATAGCATCTTTAGGTTCAATCTTTATAGGCTTGCTTTCGAGGGAACCTTACCTTATACTAGTCTCTGTTCCTCTAACGTCGTACCTTGTCTTATCTCTCCTGTTGTATTCCAATCATGCTCACTCGAATGTAATTATCAAGCATTCGCTAAGTAGAGACTCGATATACGAAGACGGATCTGTCGAAGTTGCAATTGAAATCCAAAACAACGGAGAAAAGCTCGACTACGTGGAACTCACTGATTTACTTCCGCCCGAGCTTAAGATTTCCTCAGGCTCGAATAGTCGTATTCTGGAATTAGACGCATACGAGAAATTCTCGTTCACATACAAAGTGACACCGAAGGTCTATGGGTTTCACACTATTGGGCCGACAATCCTTGAATCAAAAGATAATCAATTCTTGATCTCCCATAAAATCTTCTCAGAGAGTACCGCTTTACTCAAGGTTTATCCAAAGATCCAGTATGTACCTAAAATTGCCATAAGACCCAAGCGCACGCGGAATTGGCCTGGTGAAATAGTAGCTAGAAGACCGGGTTCAGGAATGGAATTCTACAGCTTGAGAGACTATCAGCATGGCGATCCGGTAAAGAGAATAAATTGGAAATCGTCTTCAAGATCCGAAAATGATAGGCTCTTGACGAACCAATTCATGGTCGAGCTTGGGGGTGATACCATAATTGCTTTGGACCTAAGAACTGCTTCGGCCATAGGCGAGCCGCCAGACGCCACAGATACTTACTCTACTAGAGCTGCAGCTATCGTAGCTCACAGGCTACTTCGAGACCGGAATAGGGTTGGAATGATAATACTTGGAACCCGGCTAGACAAGGTGCCACCAGGCTTCGGTAAAAGACAGTTCGACAGAATTTTGACGGCTCTTTCACAGGTAAAACCGGACACTACTTGGGAGATAGGAAATCTTGGCGGCTACCTTTCCATCTTTTTCTCAACTATGGTCCAAATTATCTTAATCAGCCCGCTCATCGACGACAATTCCTTTCACGCAGTGATGGATATTGCATCACGCGGGTACCAAATCCTCGTCATCTCCCCATCTTCTATAGAGATCGAGAAGCGACTCTACTCAAAGCGACATCATAGTGGTGATGAATTTAACGAACTTGCCGAACGGTTACTTAGAGTAAAGAGGGAAAACAGGCTGAACGTTCTACGGCGATCGGCAGTTGTAGTTGACTGGGATGTTGATATGCCACTTTCTGAAGCTTTGCGTGAGGCGACCTACCTTTGGAACAAGCAGAGAATGGTAATTTCAAGCGCAAGACATTAACGGAGCAAGCTAGGACCATTGAACTTGCCAGTTTCATTTGTTTTGTTGTGACGCTGGTAATCGCGGGAGCACTCACTCTTGGAACGACGATTCAAGATCTCACTTTTGCGTTGATAGCACAAAGCGCGATCCTTTACGTGGGTGGCCTCAAGACAGGCAAATACGAGTTCGTTTCAGCCTCTTGGATTTCGCTTGGAACATCATTTATCGCCGCATTAATATTCGCCCGCAGCATAACTAGTTTGGCACTTCTCTTCGCATCGGTGGCCGTTTTACTTGCGGTGTATGAATTCAACCATTTTGCTTTCGTAGTACAAAAGAGGCCAGATGTAGTTGAAAGTCTAGATATGGCTTCGGCACGAAAATATGAGAGGGTTATTCGTGGCCATACTGTTAGTACTCTACTAGTAATTTGTGCTTCTCTTCTTCTATCGATACTCCTAGCAATTTTCTCCGGAAACCTTCTCTTGCTTCCGGAATTTCCGGTGCTCGGAATAGCCATTTTCGCGTTCCTTGCCGTGATACTGTTGGGAGTTCTGATAAACGAACCTAGTTAATGAGCAATCCTATGAATTAGCTAGTTGAATTAGAAAAGCATCTGGCCTATATATGATCTGCTGCGTAATCAGAGTAATGTAACGACGGTTACATTTATAACGCAAAATGAAACTGAACTAGATAAGAGGTCTTTGCTAAAATGAAGGTTCTACTCTTCTCTGACATTCATGCAAATTTAGAAGCTCTTGAACAAATAATCAACAATACGAGCTACGATGAGGTACTGTTCGCAGGCGATATCGTTGATTACGGGCCTAATCCTAAGGAGGTTTTTGACGTTATACACAACCTTCGGGTAAAGAGAGTTCTGGGAAATCATGATGTGGCCGCTGCTCGAGGCACTGACTGTAGAAGTAGTCCGGCGACTTATGCCGCATCGGTAGCAACCAGAAAGAGAATTACAACACAACTTATGCCAAAGAAATCCTTGGAAGCACTTGGTAAAGCTGGAAAGAAGCTTAACCTTGAGTTGGATGGGCTTCGGATTCGCATGCTTCACGCGGCTCCAGGTGATGAACTGTACCAGTACATATCGAAAGATGAGGCAAGCAAACTAGAAGTTGATGGGGCAGATCTTCTTCTAGTAGGGCATACCCACATTGCATACGAAGTAAAACGCGAGAACCTATGGGTGGTCAATCCGGGTAGCGCGGGCATGCCAAAAGACGGCGATCCACGGGCATCTTACGCAATGCTTGATACAGTAAAGAGGCAAGTTGAATTTCGTAGGTTAGCCTACGATGTAGAACTCATGCTAAGCGAGCTTCGCAAGCAAATAGGCGATGATGAACAAATCTATGATCAACTATCATTTATCTTTCGAACCGGCAGATGACCGAGTCCGCCTTACTAGCTAATGAAAGAGAATTGTTACCATCGAAAACTCTTACGGTATTCTACAACTCGTCTCTTGCTAGTCGAACTTGATTGAGCAGACTTCCAATATGCTTTGCAAGTGTATCTCGGTCACCCGTAGACATCTCCCCGAATCCCTCAAGCTTCTCAGGTCTCAGTTCCTCAAGAACCACCCATATCTCTCCTAACCGAGTACGCGTCTCTGCACGCAGAGACTCTTCTCGAGCGCTTAGATGGTATTCCTGGGCCATTTGTTTTATCTCATCCAACATCGACTTAATGCAAGCCTTGACTTTCTCTTGTTGCTCCCCTTCGAGATCGTAGGTCTTGCGAAATAGGATGGATCTAGATGCAGGTCGCCTTTCAAATTGTTGATTTGTTGATAGCAGATTTCTCTCGATCCATCTAAGACTGCTGAGTAAAGCCCTACTGTGATTTTCGTCCATGTTCACGTCTAATACTAGACGAAACTATTTACGCATAGTTGTCTTAGTGTAACAATGGTTACATCACAAACCACAGTCCATAATAGGGTTACTACATAGAACAAATGCGGGTGGCTTTTTATGGAAAGAACTGTCGCCTCACATCGGATCGAACACATTAGCTTCCGTCATTGTCGAGCATGTCGTACAAAATGGCCTGCGTATATGGATACTTGTAACAAATGCGCAGCTTCGCTAGATGATCCATTTGTTGAGAGTTTCGAAATAATTACTCCTGATATTCATGATGAATCGAGACTTCCTACTCAGGTATTGCAAGTCGCCACCTTAGCAATTGAGTTAACGGTGCCAGAGTGGATGAGGCATGATGAAATGAGATCTCGCGCTTCCGAGATCCTCTTGCGTGATGTAAAAGCAAGTGCGGACCGTTTTGTTATTTTGCCTACCGGCAATTTGGTCGTAATATTTGCGAAGAAGACTCTGTTCGCCTCGCTAATTTGTGCAACGGACCTTGCTGAAATCATTCAATCTAGTTGTCGGGATAGAGAGTGGGAAACTCGAGTTGGGATTGCTCATGGACTGACGTACGGGCCTCGCGTAGACGAGTCTTTGGCGGTACTCACTGCTGAGAAATTTGCTCGAGCAGCACAGGCGGGCGAAACATTGACTACTCTCGCCATTTCTAAGACACTAAAGGATCGTTGGGATTTTGCCCCAGCTGGTATCGTTCCGCGGAGAAAAGAGGACAAAGTAGAGAATTGCATTCTTCTCAAGGGAAGAAAAATGCCAGTCCCTACCCCATCTGCTTTGAGGCCTGATGATGGAAGAAGCATCATCGGACGCGATACAGAGCTTTCCCTCATGTCATCAGAACTGAAGAAAACTATCCAACGTGAAGAGACCAGATGGCTTGTAATTGTCGCTCCTGCGGGTGGAGGCAAGTCCAAGCTGATACGATCATGGTTGGCAAGTTGCAAAAATAATACGGAGAGCATACGTGTCTTAGGGTCAAACGCATCACCATTTGGTGCACAGCGATTTTCCGTCATCAACGATCTCTTGCGAGGTTTGGGACACGAGAAGTTCATTGGATCTTCGCCCTATGAAGCTTCGAGGAGACTTGAACGCGCACTTCGAAAGGCGAACCTTAACTACTCCACTATCGTTGTGATCGAAGACCTTCATTGGGCAGACCAAGATTCGCTACTTACTTTGAAGCTCTTGAAGAAATCCGATCTCAGAAGCTGTCTTGTAATAGCTGCTATGCGTACATCTTTTGCCGAGTCTGCTTCATGGCTTAATGTCGGCAAAACCGTTTTCTTGCATTTACCTGGACTCAATTTACATGAAACGAATTCTCTCTTGCACGTGCTTTTGCCCGAGCCCGAATTTCGTGAAGTTGCAACAATTCTATGTCGGATGCCTCAAGCAAGCAACCCATTGTACCTGGAACAATGCTCCGCCTACCTGCGCGAAAGTGATCAGAAGGAGCACCTTCCACGATCCCTTCATGAAGCTGTATTGGATAGATTAAAGATGCTATCAAAATCGATCAATGAATCCTCTCGTATGCGATATGAATTTGATCTAAAGGGATCGATCGATAGGATCGAAAGGGAGGTTTGCGAATGGCTCGACCGGCTTGAAACAGGAGACTATGAAGGACGAAAAGCATTGGCAGGGTACTTGGGCATCCTGCAGAATATTGATACACAGCTGATTATTTTGAAATCGATTCACGGAAGGCCAATATTGAGAAATCGTAGATTGGTAGCTGCGATAGATCGGTTTTACTCGGCAAGTTTCTTTGAAAACGTAGAAGCGATCAAAGATCTTTCCAACATGAGCAGGAGCAACGCTGCCTATGCCTCGCAAAGAGCAGCTTACAGAGCAGAAGAAGATTTGCGGATCCGGGATTTGATCGGCTATCTGACCTTAGAAGAACAATACACTGAGGACGACCATAGTAGAGCGGAAGTACTAATCGAACTGGGAGATGCGCTTGTATGGGCAGGATGCCTTGATGATGCCAATGACGCATACAGTGTAGCGCAAAAGTATTCTATAAAAGATCCTTTGCTGTCTGCTATCTGTCTTCAACGCATCGGTCATTTCGCATTGCTAGCGGGTAGCTGGAAGAGGGCTGCTGAAATTCTTGAAATTGTCCTAGATGATGCGAAGATGGGTGAAAGATTCACTACAGAATGTGATTACGCACTAGCTATCGCTCAGCTGGGCAAACGAAGCGAATCTCTAAAGCGAATGCAGACGATTTTCAGCCAAATCGAAGCTGGCAATCGAGTCTTGCCTTCCAAAATGTTGCACTATTGGTTGAAGACAAAAATTCAGATTGAACGTAGCAAAATAAATGGGAAATTTGAGAGCGGACTGGTCGATGACAACGAGCTACTTGGTAAATTTGCAAATAGCTTTGTTTTTGAAAAAGGTACATTAGCGGAACTGTCTAACTACGTTAGTAGCCTGAAATTGATCGAGACTGCCTCCGATCGACAAATTGGGTCAGGCCTGAGAAATGAAATTCGTAACTTCCAGAAACTACTCGAATGTCGAGGTCAACGAGTCAGTCGCTAGAAGATCATTACTCCAAAATCTGAATAGCCACAGCCCGAATAGACATAAATGTAACAGTGGTTACACCATTTTGAGGCTAATGAATAGCGATGCCGTCAAGGGGCGCATAACACGAAATCCATCTTCGAGAGTTGCAGAAGGAAAGTCTTCACTCTCTTTTGATATTAGCCTATCATCGGCAAAAGACATACAAATGGAATTCGAAATGACCCTCGGAAGAGTTTTTTCTCGGAACGCCCCAGCAAGACGCAGCGAGATTGCGCAGAGAGAAGCCCAGATGCTCTGGCTTGCGTGGAGAGGGTCGGATAATTATCTTTTCAGGCATTCAGGAGATGTTGACGGACTAGAGTTTTCTTGGCAGATCTGCCATCACAAACAGATAGCGCAGATATTTGCAGAATCTCAATCAAGCGAGGAATTCAGACCGATAACAGGTGAATTTCCAGAGCCAATACTAGCTTCGATCATTAACCAAGTAAATGAGTTCTGTGAACAGAGAGTAAAACAATCACCCAACGATCTCAAAGTTGCAACTATTTCCAAGGAACCGGATGTACTCGTGGAAAGGCTAAACGAGTCCGTCTTTCCCGAGCGCAAAAAGACAGAGATACTTTCTTCCATGTCATTAATTCAAGATGGCTGGACTCTCTATATTCGTTGGCCTATGAAAGAGGTCGACTTTCTGTTCCCGAGAGTGATCGAAATTTCGCAGTCAAGACTTGTTTTGCTGAATTATCTCAGAATTATTGCGAGTCAAGGCATAACAAAAGATCCTTCATTAAACGCCACACGCGGATATCTTCGATTTGCAAGACAGAAAGAAAGGCTCGAAGGACAAAGGAAACGCAAAATGGGTGTTCTGAGATGGCTTTCAACTCAAAGGGATTAACTGGCTAGTTGTATAATTTCGATCAATTGTAATGGACTAGCCAAGGAGATGACCGACCATATCAACCACAAAAGAGTGTCCCAAGTGCCACGCTTTGAAGTTCAGAGTTATCAGATCCGATCTTCGGGACGAAGCCGGCAACGCTATGGTAAAGATGCGCTGTGGCAAATGTGGATTCGAAATGACTGTAACGAAGGAAGTATGAAATGCTACACTCATTCTTATTGAGCAACTAATGTTTGGTTTGTCCCGCTTTCGAATCGTTAGGTCTTGCTCTAAGCTCTACCACTAAGAAATCATTGACGATGCGATTTGAGCAGCTTGGGCACGTGGTGATCCAAATATCCGTTTGTACAAATCTTCACCAAAGCCGGTTGACAGAGGCTCGCCCTCCACAATTTTGAAAGTTCGCTCACCATTCGGTTGCCTCTCCGCTCGCAGAAATAGGCTATCGTACTTCTTTTCCTCATAAACTTCTTGCGCGAAATCGAAGAGAAAAGTCACAAAGAACACCCTTATGCCGCTCTCCTCGAGAGCAGTGATTATTTGTCGTGCAATCTCAGAGCCTTCTCTCTCATTTGTCGAGGAGAACGACTCGTTGCAGAGAAGTATAGCTACGGGTTTAACATGATCTACAATCTCGCTCATTCTCTTCAGCTCCTCGTCAAGCTTGCCGCTCTTCATAGTCGCATCCTCCTTTCGCTTGAAGTGAGTATAAACGCCTAGGCAAACGCTGGCTGAAAAATTGTCTGCCGCCACAAACATACCGCATTGCATCATCAAATGTGCCAAGCCAATACTTCTCAGGAATGTTGACTTGCCTCCTTGGTTGGCTCCAGTAATGATCACAAGCCGTTTGTTATCTGCTTTGAGATCGTTTCCTATTATTTGGCCGTCCAGTCTTAGTGAAAGGCAGACGTCATAGAGACCCTTCGCAGAAAGAAGAATTCTTTCCTGCGTTGAGACAAGCGGGATGCAGGTTCGCCTTTTCCTTTGCGCTAAACGTTGGTAAAGGTTGAGACAGCCGACGTAAAATCCCAGCTCTATACGTAATAAGGTAAAGAAACTGAGAATATGATCTGTTGATTGCATTAGTGCATTTGCTACAGAATTGATGCCTCTCTCGCGAAGATTCCTCAGTGCTTCATGTCCAGCCTCATCACGAGGGGGAATTTCAAAGCTATAGCCTAACACCTTCTTGCCGAAGATCTGTTCAATCCAGCTTCGTTTCTCGTCGACAGGTCTTCTAAGCACGTACTGACTTGCCTTGTTTCCCTTTCCGAGTTCAGCGCTCATTACCAGATCATTCTCGGCCTTGAGGCGCACAAGGTGATCTTCAATCTCACGAAAGTATGCGTCATCAAGCTCGTGTAAGAGCATTTTGAAGAATCGGTCGAATCCTTCAGATCGAAATTTATTGCCATCAGTCTGGGCTACCTGTCTGAGCCTTTTCAGCACGTCAAAGAAAAGCTCCAGAGCCTGAACCGATCTGTAGAGTATCGATCCCGGTGACTTGCCGTACGACGGCCAAATCCGACCTTCTCCCTCAATTGCCTCGACTGCGAGACCATAGATATTCCTAATGGCGTCTTGATTTTCAATACAGTCAAGTAGAATCTGCTGTCGGTACGTAATTGCGGAGGGATCGTGCATGCTTGATAGAACTGCCACCTTCACGACGCCAAAAAGGAACTCGTCGCCTCGTGCCATAGCCTCAAAAAGAGCATTTAGCTCAAGATCTTGTACTACGTCAGAGGAATTAGGCGGTAATACAACATCAAGATCAAAGTCTTGATCTTTGTACATCAAGAAGGCTTTCATTGGCTAATTCTTCTCCTCAGTGAGCCATAAGTTAGTCCGTATTTTTCAGCGATCGCTATGGCATAAGCCCGGCCGTCTGCGCGCCTTCTCACTATCTTGAATGTCCGAAGCGCGGGATTTTCGGGGACAATCGTACTAACCATACTCACGGTTTTGTCGTTAAGCGTGGAGAGCTCATCAATGAATGTCACGTAAACTGCTAATGCATCTATCTGGCTGATTCGCTCCAGCACTTGTCTACCTAGAAATGATGCATCCTTGAGTGTGGTAGAAGCGAAGCTCTCGTTAACTATGACGATGCTGTCACTTGTCATTCTCTGCAAGATCTCATAGATTCTAACCAGCTCATCCTGCAACTTTCCACGCAGGTTCTCCAAGTGTTCTTCCTTCTCAAAATGAGTAAATATGTAGTCGTACATGAATAGCCTGGCATCTCTGCCCGGCACGGGGTATCCAAGTTTCACTAGATAGTGCAGTTGTCCAAACATTCGTGCAAAAGTCGTTTTGCCTCCTTGGTTTGGACCTGAAACAACAAAAATCCTTTCAGCACCTTTCAGGTAAAGATCGTTGCACACTACCTTTGACTGCTCTCCTACAAGCTTACTAGCAAGAGCAATATCGAATGTCTCATAAGCGCTGACCTCCTTCGACTCATCAGAGACTTGCGGGTAACAGAAACTTAGTCCAGATAACTTGAGGTTCTCAATGAATTTCAGGTAAGCGACATAGAATTGAACTTCTCTATCAAAACGACTTATGACAGGGTCGATAAAACCTCTATAGCGATCATAGTAGCTCCGTAATTCAAGAAAGGTTTCAGGAAAGAGCTTGGAAACTAGATCCAATATTTGTGCCTCGACATGGTTCATCTCTACTAACTCGCGAAACTCCACCAAGTAGCTCTTCACAGCCCCCTGCTTGAACTTGTCAAACGTCTTCAGAACCTCGACGCTGTAGTCGGGTTCTTCTTTGTATATTGCGACTGAAATGCGGCTTCCCTTCAGATGTAGTCGGTATACTATGCGAGACAAGTCATCGTTTAGTTTCCTCGTCTCGGAAACAAGCGAAATAAAGTCATTCGAGCTCACGAGCCTTGCCAGATATGATTGCAAGCCTCTGAGCCCGCGCGATTTAGCTTCTGAATTAGAAAGCTGGCTCGCCAGCTGACTCACAGACTCGCAATAAATTCCTACAGCATCGAGAAACCAGCTAGTTTTCTGATGTTCATACAGGAGTTTGTCTGCTTGAGCTAGATGTTTTCGCGTCAGTTTCATATTTTCTGCGAATGACTCAATATATTGCCGTATTGTTTGTACTTCAAGATCCTGAAACACCTCATGACGGTAGGCGATGGCTTCACTATCCGTCAGAGTCATGAGAAAGAATGGCAGTATGTTGTATTCCTCTTTCCCCTTCGAAATCGAAGCAAAGACTTGATCCAGATTCAAATCCACGAAGAATTGCGGTACATTGTAAGTGGGCTCCAACTTGTTTTGTGACTCGGTGAACAGGATACTTTGAAATGAGGAGGGCATTGTGAATAATCTGTGCCCCCTTTAGACAATCATTGTCGCAAGATTTGCAATTCTCGGCCATCTTTCTGCTGCTTCGGCTGCGACTGGGCCTTTGATATCCGTCCCCTTCAAATCTCCCTCTGGAGTTACAATGACTGCCGCATTATCTTCGAACATTATTCTTTGCCCACTGACTCTCCTCACAGGATATTTTTGGCGTATTATGACCGCCCCAAAGGTCTGTTTTCGAAGTTCAGGAGGTCCACGCTTTACCACTACTGTTACATGGTCTCCTACTGCAGCCGCAGGAACACGTTTCAATCTTCCGTGATAGCCAGTGACATTCACTATTCGAAGAGACTTGGCGCCTGTGTTGTCCGCACAATAAACAATTGCACCCACTGGAACGGCACGCGTTACATATGGTCTATAGCCAGAAATTCCCTTTGCCGAAACTGCCCTCGATTTAGTTGACATATGTTACATCAGCTTTTTCCCTCTCCGGTCACACTCGCGCTTCCTAGAAGATCCCATCTAGTCGAAAACCCAGGTAAGACCGGAATTAAATGATGTGAATATATGTAACAATGGTTACTTTAAATATTGCGCTTTCGGAAGTTCTCAATGTAACCATCGTTACATTTATCTACGTTGCGCGTCAATTGATAATCAATTCTTTTTGTAAAAGACTTACAGTATTACTAGGAGTTTGAAAATGTAAAATGCTACTTCAAGAATGGGGTTTGTGTATGATATGAGTCAAAATCAAGCAACTCCGGCGATAACCCAAACTGGTGAACCAGTTCTCATTCTCAAGGAGGGTTCATCTGAAACAAAAGGAAATGACGCTCAGAAAAATAACACCCTCGCCGCGAAACTCATTGCTGAAGTTGTCAAGACGAGCCTCGGACCACGGGGAATGGACAAGATGCTTGTAGATAATCTGGGAGACGTGACTATAACTAATGACGGTGCCACGATTCTAAAACAGATGGACGTCCAACACCCAGCTGCAAAAATAATCATCGAGATAAGCAAGACCACAGATAATGAAGTCGGCGACGGTACGACATCCGCAGTGGTTCTCGCTGGAGCTTTGCTAGAAAGAGCGGAACGTTTGATCGATAAGGGACTGCATCCTACGATCATTGTTGAGGGATATTCAAAGGCAGCTGAAAAGGCATTAGAGACTTTGAACGAAATCGCTGTGCAAGTCAAGCCAGAAGACAAGGGGGCTTTAACTCAAGTAGCCGAGACAAGCATGCGCTCTAAGCTTGTGTCCAGCGATAGCGCTCGGCTTGCATCGATTGTTGTGGAAGCTATTTCGATGGTAGCTGATAAGAGTGGTAATGATGATGCCACTTACAAAGTGGACAATGATAACGTAAAGGTGGAAAAGAAGTCCGGAGCGTCAATAGCTGATACAAAGTTGATCAAAGGCATAGTACTTGACAAGGAAGTTGTGAGTGCAGCGATGCCGAAACGGGTCGTGAATGCAAGAATTGCTCTTGTAAACTCCGCCTTGGAAATCGAAAAAACAGAATATTCAGCGGAGATTAGGATTAACGATCCGTCTCAAATGAAGAAATTTCTTCAAGAAGAGAACTCGATACTTTCTACCATGATCGACAAAATAAGAGCAACGGGCACAAACGTTGTCGTTTGTCAGAAGGGAATAGATGACGTAGCTCAAAGCTATCTAGCTCAGAAACAAATCTTAGCTGTAAGGAGAACGAAGGAATCAGACATGGCTAAACTATCTAGGGCGACAGGTGCGAGGATTATCACGAATTTGGACGACATTTCTGAGAACGATTTGGGCTACGCGGGCCTAGTGGAAGAAAGAAAAGTAGAACAGGACAAGTGGGTCTTTGTCGAGGATTGCAGAAATGCGAAGGCAGTCACGATTTTAGTGAGAGGAGAGTCTCAGAGAATTGTGGATGAAGCTGAAAGGGGCGTTCATGACGCGATAATGGTAGTTAAAGACTTGTTGGAAAAACCAGCAATTGTAGCGGGCGGAGGTGCGGTCGAGGCAGAACTTGCAACTAGCCTAAGAGAGTACTCTAACAAGCTTTCAGGTAGGAAACAGCTTGCAGTAGAAGCATTTGCGGACGCTCTCGAATTCATTCCGCAAACGCTTGCTGAGAACGCTGGGATGGATCAGATTGAGACTCAAGCAGAAATCAGGGCAAAACACAGTCAGGGTAAGAAGTGGTATGGCATCAATGTGTATGCAGGGAAAGTTTCAGATATGATGAACAATCACGTGATTGAACCTGTCGCAGTTAAGGAACAGATCATCGAGTCCGCGGCAGAAGCTGCGAGTATGATATTGCGCGTCGACGATGTGATAGCTTCAGGCAAGACGAAACAGTCCCCCAGTTCACATGGAGCGTCAAGTGGAATGGATGGCAGCGGAGACTAATAGACCGCTTCTTTTGGACAAATCTGGATTCTGATTAAGTGAGCAACTTTCGCATGTTTAACGAGGGATCTGAAATCCAGACTAGGAGCAAGGCTTTAGAGGTGCTTCAAGACGAAGCACGCAAAATTTTGGAATCTTCCAATGAATTAATTCGGCTCTATGATGCACTAACAAAAGGCAACTTGGATGAGGTTGAAGCTCATCTTGGGAAGATTCGCAAAGCAGAGGAAGATGTCGCTCAGCTCAGGAAGGTCTTGTTAAGAGAACTTGCCGAGAGCGGTGATATCTTGTTCAACTCCCAAGAGTTTGTAAGGTCTGCTTATGACATAGAAGAGATTTCTGGATACCTGACTGGAATAGCATTCAAACTCAGCCAGCTTCCAACGGTACATCTCAAGAGAGCGTCGGCAGTTATCGATGATCTTCGCGACTTTCTTGAAATTAGCGCGGAATCAGTCAAGAGATTGAAGGAGGTTGTAAGAGTTCTCACGATTAATCCCAATCACGCCGCAGAGCTTTCGTCTTCTGTTCAACAGTTAGAAATGCTGGTTGATGATAAGTATAGGGCCATTACGATGAAAATATTGAATGAGATTGAAGGAGAGAAGGACATCCTCTTGTTGAAGGACATTGCTCAAGGAATTGAATCTCTGGCAGATGACTGCCTTCGTGCAACTAACTCGCTAACCATACTTGCCTTAGACCTTTAGCCGCTACTTGGCTTATATGAAAACTATAGGCCCCATACCCGTTCATTGACTGGCAATAGTTGACACTCTCCAGCCTAAAAGACGAGGACTCTCACAGGGGCGTTGTAAAAACCAAGTGTGAACTCCAGCTTTTCAGACGGAAGCTGGTGATGATATGTAACTATGGTTACATACAAATATGTAACGGCAGTTACGTAGCTGTGCTCCATGTTTGCACTTCATAAGGAGTATAGCCTAGTTCGATATGATTCATATTCGGTCTAAGCAATTTGAGTTATGACACAGATACTCAATCGAAAATGGATGAAATGTTAGAGTCAGAAAAGATAGAAAATATTATGCGGTCTGCAAGGCCTCAGGTCGCGGTCATCGGAGTAGGCGGAGCGGGGTGCAATATCGTGTCTTGGGTCAAAGAGAAAAAAGGTGGCATTGCAGGAGCTAAGCTGATCGCCGCGAATACAGATGCAGTACATCTTAGCATCTTGAAGGCAGACAGGAGGATATTACTTGGAGAAAAGACTACGCGAGGTATGGGAGCAGGAGGCTACCGTGAAAGAGGAGAACAGGCTACGCGCGAATCTCTCGAGCAAGTGAAGAAAGACATCGCGGGTTCGAACATAGTTTACATCGCGGCTGGGTTGGGAGGAGGAACAGGAACAGGTGGATCGTGGGTTATTGCCAATTCACTGAAACAAACTGGCGCATTGCTGATTGGAGTTGTAACATTGCCCTTCGCGGTGGAACGATTCAGGTATAACAGTGCGAAGGAGGGACTGGAGAAGCTGAGAGATCAATGCGATACTATCATTGTCATAGATAATAATAGACTGGCTAAAGTTGCAGGTGATCTTCCACTCAAGGAAGCTTTGGGTGTAGCAAACGAGCTTGTTGGGGAATTTGTGAAGGGGATCACCGAGACAATCACTACTGCCAGTCTGATCAACATTGACTTTGCTGACCTCAGGGCGATAATGCAGAAGAGAGGCATTGCGGCAATGGGTGTTGGCGAGTCCGAAGGAGATGAGAGGATTGAACGAGCTGTCCAGACGGCGCTTGATGCGCAGCTTCTAGACATAAAGGACTCAACTAAGGCATATGGTGTACTCATCCACGTCTCCGGGGGAGAAGACATTACTCTGGACGAAGTCACGCAAGCAGGCGAAATGGTCACGAGATCGCTGCCTGGAAAGGCCCGAGTGGTCTGGGGCGCACGCGTAGATCCTACTCTCCAAGGAAAGGTTCGTGTCATGGTCGCACTGACTGGGATAGAAAGCACGTTCCTATCTACACAGCAGAGTGCAGTGTCAAGGCTTATTCACGTAAGAACTTCGTAAGATAGCGAGAATCAGAGAAAAAGAGTACTGCAAAAACTGAGCTTATTGTATATTTTGAACGCCTTGCAAGCGTTCTCTTGCACCAATTTGGTCAGGCAAAGGATCGCCCCGCGAAGAAAGCGTTTGTGCCAAGTTGCGCTTCGATTCTCAAAAGCTCGTTGTATTTTGCGGTTCTCTCGCCCCTGGCTGGAGCGCCTGCCTTGATGAATGAACTCTCGACAGCAGTCGCAAGATGCGATATGAAAGCATCTTCGGTCTCGCCGGACCTGTGCGAGATTACAATGTCGAACCCCGCTCCCTTCGATAATTCAATCGCTGCCAGCGTTTCCGTGACCGTTCCTATTTGATTGAGTTTGACGAGAATTGCGTTTGTTGCAGCTAGTTCTATTCCCTTGCGAATTCTATCTTTGTTCGTGACATAAATGTCATCTCCAATTACCTTGATTTTCCCTCTAAAGCTCTTTGTTGTGTTCGCAAAGTCTGAGTAAGACTCCTCAAAGAAGGGGTCTTCCAATGTACTTATGGGATAGGCTGATACGAGATCTTCATAGTAATCTTCCAGCTGGCCGCTCGAAAGTCTTTTGCCGTCTATGAGATAAGTCGAATCTCTCTTGTCAAAGAAGTTGGAAGCAGCGGAATCGAGGCCTAGTTCCACCGTGTCTTCACCATATCCTGACTTTTGCATTGCAGAGAGAATTGATTCGATTGCCTGTATTGTGGAATGTAATGGCGGCGCGTACCCTCCCTCGTCTCCTACATTCACAGCGGTAGAACCATATTTTGTTTTGAGTACATCCCCAAGTGCATGATAAATTTCTACACCAAATCTAAGGGCTTCCGAATAGCTGTTCGCACCTACTGGTTCTATTAGGAACTCTTGTATGGAAAGATCGTTGCCAGCGTGCTTACCACCGTTGATTACATTCATCATCGGTATAGGCAATCGATATTTCTCTCGAAAAATAAGGTACCTATAAAGCGACTCTTGTCTAGCCAAAGATGCTGCTCGACAAACAGCCATAGACACGGCCAGAATTGCATTTGCGCCTAGCCTTTGCTTGTTCTCTGTGCCGTCCAATTGTATCATGAGCTCGTCGATTCCTTTTTGATCGGTGCAGTCCAGTCCAATGAGTTCTGGTCTTATTTTCTCAATCACATTTGATACAGCTAGCAAAACACCCTTTCCACCAAAGGTCTTCTCATCGCCGTCTCGCAACTCTACAGCCTCATGTAGACCTGTCGAGGCTCCGGAGGGCACGATTGCCCGTCCGAATAACCCGTTCTGCACGAAGAGATCTACCTCGATCGTTGGATTGCCTCTGGAATCGAGAACCTGAATCGCTTTTAGGTCGTTGATAGTTGTCTCAGAATTCATTGAGAGCTTCAGGCATTAAGGTGTTTGCCACGATATAATGTTGCGGGTATATGATGTAACGATTGTTACATATGTAGAAGAGTACGACGAAGATAAGCACACGTTAAGAGAGTTGCGGCCTCGTTACTGTTAAAATCAAAAGTAGAATTGCTCCTCGCACCCCCGTACTGCGATCCAAGTTCAAAGAAGATGTATCTTCTTTGCGCATACAATATGATAGTAGTGAACACGGTGGGCTCCCCCGGATACATGAGAAAAGTATGGAACTTCTATTATTGTTTGACGACAAAGATAGCAAGATTTCCCTAATCCTCGACCGTTGCGGGAATATTTCCCACTTACTATTCTGTTTGTCTTTGATGTCTGAATCGAACTCGTTTTCATTTTGTTTGATTCATCGTCAGTCATCTGTCGATTCTTCATGTAGGACCGTTAACTTCATCGTTTGTTTCAAGTAGGGTGGCGCACGGCAATGTATCCTATGTTAGCTTAGCACGAGTTATTGGAGTAAAAGATGTCACCGTATCTCGTTTAGCTTGCAGAGTCTTGTTTCATCCCGCGATTAATTGTTCCCTTTATCCAAAGTACCTCGTTCTGGAGGCCAATAGCAGTCTGGAGTCCTCTGTACCTGTTCCTGATAGTTACTTCTGTGACTCCTGCCGCTTCCGCTACATCCTTCTGAGTCGTGTCCTCATTTTCCATGACGCATGCAATATACAGTGCAGCAGCTGCTAGTCCAACAGGATTCTTTCCCGCCGTCATATGAGCCTCTTTAGCTCGTCTAAGGATGTCCAATGCTCTCCTCTTCGTCCTTTCAGAAATTCCTGCCTTGCTGGCGATCTTGGAAACGCATTTCGTCGGATCCTCCAACGGCATTCGGAGATCAAGCTCTCTAGATATCACGCGATAGTTCCTTGCAAGATCCTTTTTCTTGACATTACTGACTTTTGAAATGTCTATGAGTGTCCTCGGAGTTTCGGTATCCCGGCACGCGGCATAGACGCAAGCTGCAATCATTGCGGAGATCGATCTTCCACGTATTAGCCCACGGACGAGTGCTTTTCTGTAGATGTAGGCCGCCTTTTCTATCACTGCATCATTCACATTCAATTTGTCAACCATCGTATCGAGCTCGATGAACGCCCGTCTTCTATTTCGATCATCAGATTCATGGACTAGTATTCGTCTGTCCCAAGTTCGCAGTCTTTCAATCTCAACCTTCATTGACGCAGAAAGGACTGTGCCGTAAGCGTCCCTGTTCTGCGATCCAATTTGAGTTGAGAGCCCCATATCATGTAATGCGAGGCTTGATGAAAGGCCGGCATATGTGTGTTCAATTTTTCCCTCCATCGGAAAAGTCCTTAATTGCTGTCCTTCGGTCTCTGTTCTATCTTTGACAACGTACCCGCAATTGCTGCAGAACATTTCCCCACGTGTACTGTCAAAGATCATCGGTCCCTTGGCGCATCTCGGGCAACAATTCGCAATAGACCCTACTATTCTGTTCTTCTGGAGACATTCGTCTCCTTTGCTCTCTACAAGACTCATATTATTGGAATTACCTCAGAAATTTCAAGGCGGGCAAAACTTTTCCTTCTCTCCTCGAATCATGATCAGTTTTCGCACTCAATTCTGCAATATTCGCTTCACGGGAAAATCTCAGTTACGAATCTAGCGTAGGGATTGCCTAAGAGAAAGTAAGATAGTCAAGCAATTATAAATGTAACCATGGTTACTTGGCTATTGTTCTTTTCAATCCGTAGACAGACATTCGAAGGGATATGTTCAATGATAGTTTCTTCTGGCTCAATTCGCGTCAGATGTGGCCAAAGATGCCATTCTTCCAATGTAGTAATATTTCCCGTCTTCTCTCTGCGTTCTATCTAGCTTACTCCCCGGCTTGTTGACTCTAGGCCTGCCAGTCGTCACGTCTCTTCGATATGTAATTTGAAGTTGCTTGAGGAAAGTGTTCATTCCATCCTCCTTCCCGAGCAATTCACTGGCAAAACCTTGTCTGCCGGGGAGACCCGAAAAAATGATCAATGAGTCCGCTACAATGTCCACTAGCTGTACATCGTGGTCGATTACAAATGCTGTTTTACCCATTGATCTGACAAATCTCTGTATTGATCTTGCAAGAATAATTCGATCTTCAACGTCAATAAAGGCCGAGGGTTCGTCGAAGGCATAAATGGTTGCATCTTGAAGTAGTGTGGCAACTATCGCAACCTTCTGTAGTTCTCCACCGCTCAGCGTCTTGAGTGATCGCTCGTAGAGCTTCGGCAAGCCGAAAGGCTCTATGAGCTGGCTCTGCATCAAGCCCGTATCGACATCTTTGCTGATCTTTTGTAAATAAGCGATCACAGAAATGTCAAATTCTGCTGAAAGGTACTGGGGCTTGTAAGCAACCTTTGCAGAAATGTTCAGACTTCCAGTCGTAGCATTTTCAACGCCGGAAATTATCTTCAGAAATGTAGTCTTACCAAGTGAGTTGGCACCGAGAATTCCCACAACTTGACCAAGATTAATTTTAGCCGAAGCCGCCTTGAGTTCAAAGCTTTCAAATTTCTTTGTTAGCTCGGAATAGTCGCAAATTGTAACCAGGCTGCTTTCGTCTTTTTCAGTAGAAGGAGAATAAATGTCGAATCTCACGGGTCGATCCCTGAATCGAACGTTTTCTGACTGAAGATATCCATCAAGTAATTCATTGACGGCGGTCCTCGCTGGCTGGATTGAGGAAACTATGCCGTATACTCCTGCTTCTCCGTACAGGATGTGAATGTAATCGCTCAGATAGTCAAGAAAGGACAAATCGTGCTCGATCAGTACAACGGAAGCTTTTCTCGCTAGTTCGGAGATTACATAGGACACTTTCATTCTTTGAAAAACATCGTTGTAGCTTGAAGGCTCATCAAACAGATAGAGATCAGCATCTTTGAGTGCAGCGACAGCCACCGCAACCCGCTGGAGTTCTCCTCCAGCAAGTTCGGATACGTTCCTATCGACAATTTCTTGAAGAGTCAAGTTCTCGATCATTTCACGTATTCCCTTCTGAGTAGAATCTGAGGCAGATCTATTCAAGAGATCGCGTACTGTCCCTTTCCAAACTTCTGGTATCCGGTATACCGCCTGTGGTTTGATCGAAACCCTGAGCGATCCACTAGCTATTGTTTCAAAGTGATCGCGAAGCTCCGTCCCTTGAAAATGATCGACTATAAGATCCCAGGAAGGCGGAGAGTCGTAATTCCCCAAGTTTGGGCGGAGCGATCCGGAAAGAATGTTGAGTGCCGTGGTCTTACCAACTCCGTTTCTCCCTACTATTCCGACAACGGAGTTTCTTTTGGGCATAGGGAGTTTGTATAATCTGAATGTGTTTACCCCAAACTGATGTACTTTCTCTACTTGCAGCTCTGAAGCGAGGTTAACTATAGTTATTGCGTCGAAAGGACATTTTTTGACGCATATTCCGCATCCGGTGCAGAGGTCCTCACTGATGACTGCTTTTGCATCTTGTCCAAGTACTATACAGTCGCTCCCCGTCTTATTGACAGGACAAAATGAAATGCATTCTAGATTGCATTTTCTTGAATGGCAGCTCTCCTTTTCTAAAACAGCAACCCTGTGGGACATTATCTATCAGGTCACACTCCAAAATGAACTTCAATCCTTCACCCTT
The DNA here is from genome assembly GCA_030038075.1 of Nitrososphaerales archaeon. Lineage (GTDB taxonomy): Archaea > Thermoproteota > Nitrososphaeria > Nitrososphaerales > CADDZS01 > DATLTL01. The sequence goes on from JASHPO010000142.1 coordinate 21,268, forward strand.
CGTGGCTGGTTCGATTCTCATTTGGCTTACTTTTCGGTTCAAGATCTCCAATGAATGTCCTTATAGCTCTCATCCAAGTCGTTTGCTCGTTTCCTTTTGGTTCCTTCGAAAAGCGGTAGTCAGTTTTTCTGAAGTACTCGTCGAAGTCATGCTCCAAGGCCTTAAGCTTTGCAACTTGGAATGTCAAGATTTCTCGAAGTCCACAGGAATATTGACTGTCGGTAAAATCAAGTGCTTTGAAGAAATGCTTCATGCACAGCCCCTCCGTCTTGCCATAGAGATCTCTAATTTCCGGAGCTTGCAAAACCACAAGCAGTGTCTCGACAGTTCTCCTCTCGGTCGCTTCGTAAGACTCACAAAATAGGCAGCTTCCGCTTGGCTTTAGGACATCTAATTTCTTGTTTACTCGTCTGTGCTCTAAACCTGAAATGATTGAAATCTTACCCGAATTGGCATTTTCATTTATTTCTCTCAGCGCCTGCTCCAGCTGCGGCAGCTTGTGTGAGATAATCCAATGGTAAATAGCAGATTTCACATATTCGGGCCCTCTCTTAGCAACTTCAAGAGTGTGCTTTTCGCAAAAGCCGTAGAAGTTGATGTATTGACTTACCCCCGAGCCTTCTCCGTAGGATTCGCTAAAGAACCAAAACCAATTTCTTTCAAGTTGGTCATTGGACGCCCAACACACCGGACATCCTTCTTGTTTGAGAAGGTTCTCTATTTCCCATTTTTTCGTCTCGAAGATTCTATTTTTTTCCTTAGCATTGCGGTTCTGTGATGCTGACTTTGAATTTGACACCGTGGCAGCATTTTTCACTTCAATCTTCTCTGAGGCAGAAACTGAATCAGTAATCTTCAAACCCAAAATACTCTTCACCCTCGTGGTAAGATTAGCGCAACTGAGAAATTAGTTTCTCAATCTCGGGCAGACTAGAGTCGTTCAACTCTATCGTCTTGCCCTGCGCTATTCGGAATGTGACCGTCATTTTGTCTTTGTTTTGCATCCATAGCTTTAATGCAGTTTCGAAAACAATCCTCGAACTTTCGCTACTCGAAATTCTAAGTGGCAGGCCAAACCCAAAAGATGACTTGTTTATTTTAACCTTGGAAGCATCAAACTGTTTGATTATGTCTTGCTTTGATCCATTATCTGTAAAGATTATTATTTCGTTTTCTTTGTCTTCCAAAGAGAGTACCCAGAATGTAACGGTTGTTACATAGACATAAAGCTTGTTGATTCGAGTTACTCGTTCTTTTGCACTAGTACGGGCTGAAACCATCCCACTCATTATGATCGGGATATTGAAGTACGGCTTTGGGCGGCAGGCCTCGGCCTTGAGACAGATCACGCGGTCTTGCGGTCCGAAAAATGTCCGCAAGGAATTGATAGATTTTCATATCATTAGCCAAGAGTCGTTGGAGTAGATTCATATTAATTCTGACGATTTCAAAAGAATCAGGCTTTGAGGAAACAATGTATTCTATTGAAGATCATTCGAGGAAGACAATGACTAGGAATGAATGGCCAACTCTGTCACACGAAAAAATTCTCGTAGCGACTTAAGATCTCTAATAATTTCAAAGTAACTATAGTTACATTTTTATATCCTTTTTCGCATCACGTTATCCTCAGGCTGGCTCTGTCAGACACCAAAACATCTGGAACAGTCACATCTGAGACAGTGACAAGGAGCAAACCCACGCATGCAAGACTACAGAACTGTTGCTCTTCGATCGTGTTCAAATCGTATGGGAGCGAAAAATCAAATTGAAAAACAAATTTAGAAGCTATCCCAGTAGCATTCAGAGTAACCTCTAAAGCGGACTTCTCTAGTTATGATTCAGTATTAAGGTATGTTCTAGATTTGACGGTCACAACCCAACTAATTAACGTAATACAAGTTGGGACTGTTCTAATACTTTCACCGCTAATAGCAGGAATAATCAATCGACTAAAGGCCATGATAGAATCTAGGCATGGTCCATCGATCTTCCAGCCATACTACGATCTTTCTAAACTCTTCAAAAAGGAAGTAGTCGTCCCAGAGAGATCATCAGTTATATTCATCCTAGCACCATTTGTTTCTTTCTCTGCCTATCTTGTAATTGCACTTGTAATTCCCGTCGTTACTCCATATCCACTACCATTTGGTATATTGCTAGATCTGCTTGGTGGCGCGCTAATGTTCGGTTTTGCAGGAATTTTAGGGATTATAGCTGCAATTGACGCAAAAACGAACTACACATCGCTTGGAGCGAGCAGAAGCGCCTCTTTTACTGCTTTAGCAGAGCCCACACTCATCATGGTATTCTTTGGAGTTGCGATAATCAGCGGTACAAACAACCCTTACGTCACAAACAACATACTATCATCATCTGTGTCGTGGTATCTCTCGGCCACTCATATTCTTGTAACAGCAGCCTTCTTTATGGTCCTCCTATTTGAAACTGGAAGGTTGCCTGTGGAGAGTTCAGGTTTGATGGAGTTCGGAATGCTGGACGACGGGAAGGTTATGGAACACTCTGGAAAGCTGCTCGCACTATCCAAGTGGGGAGGGTACATGAAACAGTTCATGCTAATGGCTGTCTTTCTAAACGTATTTGCCCTGCCTTGGTTCATTTCAAGTAACGTCAGTGCATTCGGCGCCCTGTACTCGGTCGGAACGCTGTTCCTGAAACTGCTTGTTCTGGTTGGAGTAATTGTGATAATAGAAGAGACATTTGCAAAACTTCGACTGTTCAAAATACTAGATTTTCTTGCTATCTCATTCAGTTTGGGGCTTCTCTCAGTGATCGCGTTTTTCCTAGTCGGCGGAGGAGCTTGACGCAGTAAGATGTTCATTCCATACGCGAATGAAATTGAAGCTCTCCTTGGCATTTTGGTCATTCTATCTGCGCTGTACATGCAGGGACAGGCTTTCGTCGACCCCACCATCAGAGGAATCCTAATTCAATCCTTCTTGATATCCGTACTTTTTGGAATCCTGGCAATTCAATCAGACAACATCGACCTGTTCTATCTCGCAGTTCTTACTGCTGTAATGCGAGGGATTACGGTTCCAAGAATAATGCTCTATCAAGTTAGGAAATTCAAGCACTCCTTACGTGAGACAGGTTTGGGGCAGAAAACGCCAGCTCTCGTAATTCTGGGCGTAATCTTCGTAATAATCGGCTACGCCTTGTTCAAGAGTATTATAAAACCGTTTGTACCAAACGCTGAAGCATCTGTCGCCTTCGTCCTTTTGCTTCTCGGCTTCCTTCTCATAATCAGTAGGAGAAATGCACTTGTCCAAATGACTGGTTATGTCGAAGAGGAGAATGCGGTTCTTTTGGCGGGAGCGCTGATAGTCCCCAAGATACCCCTTCTGATCGAATTTGCAGTGTTGTTGGACATATTTGGAGTTGTCATTATAGGCGTTATTCTTTCCGCCCAGCGAGACGTTCTACACACGTTAGAACCTGCTGACTTGGAGCAGCTTCGCGGTTGAGAGTACGAGAAGGAAGGTTCGAAACATATCTTGGATTCGACAGTACTTTTCGTATTTTTACTGGCTGCACCAGCTGCCGCGGCAGGAATATCGTTACTACCTCGTGAAGGTATTGAGATAGTAGCATCCGTTGTGGGTGCTATCGTAGCCGTTGCGGTCGCACTTCTTCTTTTCTTGATGAGAGTTACAGGAGATTTCGGTTACTTCTACTCTGACGGGCTAACGCAGATTATGACCGTGACTGTTTCTTCTATTTATTTGACATCTCTAGTTTATTCAATGTTCTACGTAAAACACATCAAAGAACCTCTCTTTAGATTCAGATGGTATTATTCACTTGTCAATCTCTTCGCGTTCACAATGCTTCTTGCTATTGTTGTTAACGACATCGGTTTTATCTGGATCAGCGTTGAAGCCACGACCGTAACGAGTGCACTCCTAGTCGCTCTAGAACGCAAGAGTACGAGCATTGAATCAGCGTGGAGATATACGCTGATCGTTTCGGCGGGTCTAGCAATTTCGCTACTCTCGGTAGTTTTCGTTTATTTCTCACAGGGAACTATCACGATATCTGATCTAATCGGAAAGCCCGTCGTTAATTCAACTATCATGGCGCTTGCCGTCGGATTTGCACTGGTAGGATACGGAACTAAGGCGGGCATCGCTCCAATGCACTCTTGGCTTCCAGATGCCCACAGCGAAGCGCCTTCGCCAATAAGCGCCATGTTTTCAGGAATTCTTCTACCAACATCATTGTACGCATTTCTTAGAACCTTTGTGCTAATTCAAGGCAGCGTCATTTTTGAACCAATGAGGAACCTGACCATTGGCTTCGGTATTTTTACAGCTCTCGTTGCTGCGGTGATAATCGCCGTCCAACGAAATTACAAGAGAATGCTCGCCTATTCGAGTATGGAAAACATGGGAATAATCCTGGTGGGTTTGGCTCTAGGTGGAGTCGGAGCTGTTGGAGCTATAATTCAGATCGTAGCGCATGCCTTCGCAAAATCCTCCGCTTTCTACGAATCGGGGAACATTCTTGTCTCGTACGATAGCAAGAGCATGTCTGAAGTCCAAGGGCTAGTTAATAAAATAAGATCGACTGGATATCTCTTTTCACTGACTTGTCTGTCTGTAACTGGTGCTCCTCCCTTTGGGGTTTTCATCGGAGAGTTCCTGATACTTGCCCAAGCAGTTAGCTCGGGAAACTATCCCATCGCAGCGTTACTTGCTTTTGCTTACATGTATGCGTTCATAGGTCTCAATCGGCAATCAATTCAGATGATCTTCGGAGAGCCAAAAGGAGCTGGTGCTCCCTTAGTTTTGGATGATGATGGAAATGGCATCACAGAAAAAACAGCTGACATTGGCAAATCTCAAACACATGAGGACCGCATTTCAATCATAATTCCTGCAATTAATCTTGGCATATCATTACTCATAGGAATATACATGATTCCAACTCTCGTTCAAGCAGCAGTGTCGCTCGGCCTTTAGAAAACCGGGAGCAATAATGGGTTGATACCAAAATTTGTTAATGAAGACAGGACGAGCCAAGTCGGAGGGCCAATCCAGCTATCAACAATTTTCGAGATCGAAGGAAAGTCACTCGCCATACTTACTGACACAATAAACAACAAGACAATTCTCAGCGATGTTCCTTCCGTATTGGGAGAAGAGGCGGGCCTTTTGCTCAGAGGACAAAGCGCTGAGCCAGGTAAACAAATCGATCTAGACACTCGTACTCGTGTAGAGGGCTACGGAGTTTTCACATTTCCTTACGGCCCGGTAACATCTGGCATTTCTGAAGCGGGAGGATTCAAGTTCGTCACTTACGGAGAGAGAGTCATCAAAGTGATTCCTATGATCAACTTCAAGAAAAGAGGTATCGAGAGCAGAGTCGTAGGCATGAATCCAAGTGACGCCTTGCTTTTAGTAGAAAGGTCGGCTGGCAATTTCTCTGCGTCGTACTCAACTTGTTTTGCCACCGCAGTGGAAGATGCTCTCGGCATGGAAGTTCCTCAATCCGCCAAGTGGACAAGGGCGGTCGCAATGGAACTTGAACGAATTTACAATCACCTACACGTGTTCTCCCGTGAATCGGAAGCAGCGACACAGAACGTTGCAACGTACCAAACCAGCTCTCTAAAGGAAAGAGTTTTGCGACTAAACTCGAAATACTTCGGACATAGGTATCTCTTCGGGCTCAACAAAATCGGCGGAGTAAGCTATCTTCTTTCATCGGCGGAGCAAAGAGGCGATCTCTTCAGGTCAATAAGCTCCATTTGCAAAGAGTTCTCGGAATTGGTGGACTACTTTCTGTCTTCGCGTATATTCTTGGACAGACTGCAAAATACTGCGCGTCTCACAAAAGAAGATGCGCTCGGCCTAGGAGCCGTAGGCCCTGTGGCGCGAGGTTCAGGCATCGATTGGGATGACCGAGCTACTTTTCCCATCGAACCTTACGGAGACATCTTCGTCAATATCGAGAAGGAGGACGGCTCAGATACAATGGCCCGCATTATGGTCAGGATCAAGGAGATTGCAACCAGCACAACGGTCTTACAAGAGCTGCTGGACAAAATGCCATCGGACCAGCTCAGTACTACCCAAACCAGCCAGAATCATTCGAGATTCAATCCAGACTTCGCTTTCTGCAGAGTGGAAAGCCCTAGCGGAGATCTGATTCAAGCTTTGAAGTTAGACGAAGCGATGAAAATCAAAACCCTTCACATTAGACCCGCTTCTCTTGCTAATTGGCTTTCATTTTCAAAAAGTCTTGAAGGAAACGTGTTCACGGACTTTCAGTTCGCGTTTGAAAGCTTTGGTCTGACTTATGCGGATTCGGATAGGTAAGAAAGAAGAGGACGCGAGAGAAAAAATGGTAAAGGTCTGGGTCCTTCGCGGTGTAAACAAAGGAATTCTCACAACCAAATATCCTAAGACCGCTCCTACGTATGCTGAGATTCCAGATAAATCACTCCCTCCCAATCCGACCCCGTCAACAAATTGGCTTGACGGCGAAAAGATTTGTCCTACAGGTGCTATTGTGGCTGAGAAGGAAAAAACGAACGCAGGTAACGTAGATCTGGGAAAATGCATCTATTGCGCAAAGTGCGAACAAGCTGGATTCAACTTTCGAAGTAGCCAAGGCTCTACGAAAACCAATCTCAGCATCGATGCATCAGCCGCATTGCAGGCAAGATTTTCGGCGAGACAAAGGACTGCAGATGGCGAATTCTTAAAGAACTTTGAGAACAAATGGAAAGCTTTCGCGAAATCATTTCACATCCTCCTGATCGATGTCGGTTCATGTAATGCATGCAATCTTGAGGTGCTGAATCTATCCAATCCCTATTACGACCTTCAGCGTCTAGGTATCTTTTTCACAAACTCACCGAAGCACGCTGATGCTCTTGTTGTGGTTGGAGCTCTCAACAAGGCTATGGTCGAGGTTCTTAAGCGAACTTACGAAATGATTCCGAATCCAAAGCTTGTCATCTCCGTAGGTGCCTGTCCTATAAGCGGCGGAGTATTCCAGACAACTGAGAGCTTTGCTTCTCCTGTCGGTGAGGCAATTCCGGTTGATGTCGAGGTTCCTGGTTGTCCACCCAGTCCCATTCAGATTCTTCAGGGCTTACTAGTCGCAATGGGCAAATTGAAACTTCATGACTCTTCCTTGGACGAAGTTAAAACTCATCAGGGTTTCGGGTGACCTCGTAAGAATTGGCGGATGCTTTCTTAGAGATCCTGCTTATTGGAACTTTGGCTCTTTTCTCGGTTGCAGTACTCTCTGGCATAGGTTCAAAACGCACAGCTTATTCTCTCGGGGCCATAAGCTCAGTTTTTGGTGCCGTACTTTCGCTTACCGTTTTGATTGGGAAGACTAGCCTCTCGTTTACTCTTTGGAACATCACAGGGCCAAGCTCTATAAAAGTATCAATTTCAGCTTTCAATGCCTACTTTCTTCTAATTTCATGTCTTGTCTGGTTCGGTACGTGCATATACTCTCTAAGGTACGACGACGATTATCCAAGAAGTCTATCGTCTCTCCTTTTGCTCACAATATTGTCAATGGTCGTCATACTCGTCGCCGGCGATGCGATTCTGTTTCTCATAGGCTGGGAGACTATGACTATTGCTTCCTTCTTTATGATTCTTGAGGGTAAGGGGAGCAGAAAGGGGGTCCTCAACGCGGCATTCCTCTTCCTCGCATTTGGAGAGGGAAGCAGCGTGTTCATCATGCTTGCCTTTTCCGGCATTTTTGCGTCATTTCACTCGCTCGACTTTCTTGGTGTGTCTTCGACGATTGCAACAGGATCAATTGCCTCTTGGGTGTTCGTTGCAGCACTGATCGGATTCGGATTGAAGATGGGCATTGCCCCATTTCATATGAGTGAATGGCTACCCATCGCTCATTCTAGCGCGCCTTCGAATGCTTCAGCGCTCCTTTCTGCTACTCTTACCTTGATGGGCGTGTACGGACTCATCGATGTCGTCACCCATCTAGCACCCTACGAGCTGTGGTGGGGTTGGGTTGCTCTTTCCATAGGGGGGATATCAGCGATGCTCGGCGCACTATTTGCATCTGCCTCCGAACACACCAAAGGACTTCCCGCGTACAGCACTATCGAAAATAATGGACTGATAGTCGTTGCTATCGGCGCGTACATTCTTTCGTCGTACTACGGCCTCACCTTACTTGCCGACCTAGCACTTATCGCCGCGTTGTACCATGCATTTTCTCATTCAGTCTCCAAGGCATCTTTGTTCATACTGATGGGTTGGGTGAGCAAGTTAAAGCAGGGTTTCGACCTGAATACCTTGGGACCTCCTGTCTCGCTGTCCAAGAGAACTTTATATTCTGGAGGCTTGTTCACAATTCTTTCACTTTCGGCAGTTCCTCCGCTCGCCGGATTTGTCTCTGAGTGGATGATCCTTGAAGTGCTTTTTCAATCATTCAGATATGGCGATATAGGAAGTCAGATTATTGGCACACTAGTCGGAGCAGTGGCGGCTCTTGCTGCGGGTATCATCGTCGTGGCAATGACGAAAGTGTACGGCTACGGAGTACTATGGTTTCAACCAAATGCCAAGCCGAATACCGATACTAGTCAAGCAGGCAAAGGAACTCCCTCAGTTACTGCAAGCTTCGTCTACTTTATTGTATTAATTGTAGGTGTGGGTATAGCTGCACCCGGAATCTTCTTCCTAGCTTCTGACGCGTCATTGGGAATCTTACATAGTAACGTGTTCAATCTCTTTCAGGGCTACGCGACTGCGCTTGTTGGTGCGGCTTCGTTGGGCGTGCCCCCGCTTTTTATCATACTATCTGGAAATCCGTTCGGCGGATTCTCTCCTACCTTCGTAGCGATATTTTTAGCCGGACTGCTTGTAGTACCTTTTCTAATATCCCAGTTTGGCGGAAGATGGCACATCCGCAGAACCACGGGCTGGTTTAGTGGCCGAGCGCAGCCTGACAGCAGTCTTGAACTCTACAATTCATTTGGATACAGTACTCCAATTAGGATAATGTTGAAGTTCCTGTTCAGAACAAAAGAAAACATCGTACATGTCGGAGGAGTTCGAAGAGCTGTAATTCTATCTCCGGAAGAGTATTTTGTGGAGCTCGAAGTGCTAGATGTTTTCAAAAGAGTCTATGACATACTTTTCGGCAAGTGGACACTAGCACTATCAGAACTGGTGGGACGAAAGTTTATGCCAGGACGCTTGAGCAATTATTTGATCTACGTCATGGTTGCAATTGTATTTGTTATGCTTTACGTGTTCGTAACGGTTGTTTAACTTCGGTAAAAACAGAGCTTACAGATTTGAAGACTTTACGGCACACCAAGTACAGCGTGACGTCTAGTCTTGAACAAAAGTGAAGAAACCGTGCCCAGTATCCTTTCAACGGCGGGATGATTGGCAATCCCCACAACTACCAAATCTGGTTTCAATTTATCAGCAAGCTCAAGAATCTTTTGAGGAGGCGATCCAACTTCTAGGTGAACTACAGGATTTCCCAGCCGCTTCTTCACAATCCGCGCTCCGTTTGACAGGATCTCAGTCGCTGCTTTTTGCAAGGAAGTCATGACCTCATCCGGTACCGGATCTACTACGCTTCGCGGCTTTTCAACTACATACACCAAGTGTATTTCCATGCTTTGAGGGATATTGTCTTGCAATAGATTAATTGCGAATTCTAGGGCTCGCATGGCCTGATCTGTTCCGTCGTAACCAACGAGTATCTTTTGCAACAAAACACTCAATATTGGAGGAAACCAACTAATATAAAACCACTACAAGCACGCTATACGTTGCTGGAGAACAGGCCAGAGGCAGCGATATTGACACCACCGCCTAAAAATGACAGTCGGCCACACAATGAAAAGTTATCCTCCAAAACCGGCGGGTCAGGCCCCAATCAATGGCTGATAGTTGCATATGATGTTCCCAATGAACCCTCGAAGTTTCGAGTGAAAGTCTGGAGAGATCTAAAGTCACAGGGTGGTCTCTATCCTCAAATGTCATTCTGCATCCTTCCGTATTCGCAAGACATGCTTGAAAAGTTGGAACCTATCAAATCGGAAGTTGAGAGAGTTGGAAGCATGATCATTCTCCAATCGCAGGCTCTCACTCCAAATGATAAGAAGTTCCTTCGGAATTTACTAAATGATCAGACTGAAAGACAGTATCTTGAGATTCTTGAGGAATGTCAAGAATTCCTAGATGAAGTGAAATCAAATATCGCTCAAAAAGTCTTCAAGGATGAAGAGATTCAAGAATTGGACGAAAGTCTAGAAGGACTTAACCGTTGGTTTGCAAAGATACAATCGTTTGATTGGCAGAAGTCGTCGAAGCAAAAGGCCAAGGTCAAGCAGTTACTTCTTCGCTGTCAAAAAGAACTTGACGACTATGCAGCACAAATAGAGGCGCGAAAGAAAAAGCGGGCCTAGCTGCATCATTACGGCGTTTATGCGACACATTGGGCTTTTGATATTGTGGGTTGTTCGATGTAACGACCGCTACATGCTATCGCGTAATGCATCTTAGCTGCGATACGTAGATCGGTCTGGGGTCCAATTGGCAACTTCAAAGGAGTCAGCGGAAGAACTTGGGGTCGTGGGTATAGACGTTATTAAGAAAGCTGGCGTTAATGTAAATACGCTAGTTGAGAAGTTAGTAAACGGCGTTGCGGCAGAGCTGACAACATACTACTATTACACTATTCTGAGGATGCATCTAACGGGTCTTGAAGGCGGGGGCTCAAGGAAATTGCCGAAGATGCAAGACTAGAGGACAGAATGCATTTTGAACTAATGACTCCAAGAATATATGAACTCGGAGGCAGATTGCCGAGTGATATAAGAAAATTTGCCGACATGGCTGCCTGTCCCGACGCATATCTTCCAGAGGACTGGAAGGATCCAAAATCGATCCTTAAGGTTCTGTTAGGTGCTGAGCAATGCACAATTAGAATGTGGTCAGAGGTCTGTTACATAACAATTGGAAAAGATCCACGAACGTACGATTTGGCTCAGCGAATTGTTACAGAGGAAGTTGAGCACGAAGCTAGTTCTTGGAGCTGCTTTATGGGAGGCCATCGGGTCATTTTCGACGCAGATTCCCTGGAGAGGGACCACGCTCCTCGAAATAAGCCTGTTTAGCTATTTCTCAGATCGAAGAACAAGTAACTAAGCTAGTTGGCAAATGTGGCTTAGTCTACTGAGCGTAGAAGAAATCACGCACCCTCTCAACTATGCCTGTGAGAAGGGCGTGCCCATTGTATTCGGCATTATTAATGGAAGGCCGTTTGCCTTTGGTTCTTCATGCCCTCATAAGGGAGGACCCTTGCAGCATGGCGAAATTATCGACACTAGGATAAGATGCCCTTGGCACAAGTATGAATTTGACGTATTTACCGGAAAGGTCGTTTCAATTCCATATCCAGTGAAGTATGGCAAATGGAGGGAAACTGGAGACTTACAAACTCACTCAGTAGAAGTGGTTGATAACTATCTCTACATTGAGTTTGACTAATGATTGAGGATGAATGAACGGTCGTTATTTTCAGCGTATAAATGAAACCTATCTGACCTGGTTGGTTGGCTCAATATACTTTGGAGTTGAGAAAGCTGATCTACATTCATTGCACATAAGTGTGAATGCTGTGCTAGTACCAACCATGAGTCTCTGGTGACCAGAGACCTTACCATGATTCTTGCAGATAGCTCTGTTGCACTCATGGCATATCCCCCGTGCTTCTAGATAACAAAAGAAACATTTCAAATGAACTCATTTACCTCGTCGGACTCGCACAAAGCTTGGTGTTCTAACACTCAATATTTTAATAAAAGCCCATAATAAATGTAACCATTGTTACTTTCACTCTACTTGAGATTTGGAATTGTGGATTTTCGCTATCAATTCTGCTCTATGAGCTCCTGAATAGTGGAATATGTTGCTCAGCGACATTGCCAATCCAAGGATTAAAAGGAAAGGCCCAGAATGGTTGATAATAGCTTACGAAGTACCATATCAACCTTCCAAATTTCGAGTAAAAGTGTGGAGAGATCTCACTTCACTAGGCGGCCTCTATACAAAGATGTCTTTCTGCATTCTTCCTTATTCACGACAGGCGGTTTCAAAGGCGCAGTCAATCAAGAGCGAGAGAGCCATAGAGAAAATGTTGATACTACAATCCTCCAGAGTAACACAAACTGACAACGATCGTCTTCGCAAGATAATGCGCGAACACAATGAAAGGCAGTATGTCGAAATTCTTGAAAAGTGCAACGAATTCCTACACGATATGGTGCCGAAGAGACAAACAAATATCATCAAAGAAGAGGAGCTCGAAAATCTTCAAGAAAGCCTAGACACACTGAAACAGTGGTTTGAGAAGGTTCAATCGCTCGACAAGCGAAGAACTCCCGCGAGAGAGCGATTAAAGGTCAAGCGTCTTTTGAACCGCTGCGAAAAGGAACTGAATGCTTTGGGTTCGCACTTCAGAATCACAGGAAAATGAGCCGAATCAACCATCGTCACTATGCAGGGAGTCTTCCTTGTTCCCTTTCTTTGTCTGTCTGATCTACGACTCAGTTTGTGGGAGACCAAATTCAAGCTTTATCGTCCCATTCGTCGTCCTTTAAGCAAAAGATTAAAAAATGTAACTATGGTTACATTTTACTATCAAAGAAAAGAAGTGAATAGTTGTGGATAAATTAGGTCATCTGAATGAGGTATTTGATCCAAACGTTGCGGTCCTGGCTGCTACAGCAATAATTCGAGACGCCAAAATATTGCTTGTGCGCGAAGAAGCTGAACCTTATAACAGACGCTGGGTCCTGCCTCAGGGCTATGTCAAGAACAATGAGACTCTTTCTGATGCAGCAAGACGCGAAGTTAGGGAAGAATTGGGTGTTGAAGTAGATATTCTAAACCTAGTAGGAATTTACGAGGACTTTAAGCAAGAGGAGGGACAACCCATTTTGCACTACGTGATTGTTTGCTTTTTGGCCAGGATCAGTGACAGGGAAGAAGTAAAAGCTACTTCTGAGGTTATCGATTCCCTTTGGATAGATCCAGATAGCAATCGAAGTGGTTCACCGATGATCATTCAAAGGATGTTGAGGGACGTCTCGAAGGTAGCCAAGAAGAGGAAATTCTTGCCGAGATACCGATTTGGCACTTGAAGATGGGAAACCTGCTACTAGATAGCCTACACCTAACCTTGCTCGCCCTGAATGCACTTGTCCTCGTGTAGTCGGATACCTATGTCCCTCTAAGAGTAATACGGGCTCTCTCCGTGCAAGAAAGAGGAAGTCAAAGAATGCTCGCTAGCTTATAGAGTCAATCAAGATTTGTCGAGAGTAAGGATGCCAAACAAATACGCGAATTTCTCTATGGCACTGACCCCAAGGTAGTCATGATCCAGCGCACACACGTCCTAAACTGCTATTCATCCGCAACAAAGCATTACAACAGAATCAAGGAGACAAGAGGATCAAATGTAGCGATCGTTGCGGCTGCGCTATTCTTGGAATCTGAAGCTAAGATTCATTCAGCACTTCGGTTAGCAAACGTCTTTCTGCCTTGCGTCTATGAGCTACCCATGTCGATTTCGCGAGATTAGCTCTTCGCGCGATCTCCTCTGAGCTGATCTTTCTCGGTCTGTCGTAATACCCGAGTTCGTAAGCCTTTATTAGAACACCGCGTTGTTTTTCGGTCAGGCGTTGAAGCGGCGAGCTTGGAGAGAATTTTGCATCCATCAACGACACCATCTTGAATTTCAATTTTGACATCTCAAGCGATCTCAAGACTCCCTTCATCTGTTTTGTGGTTCCGAGAAAACTGACCTTCAGCTTGCCATCCTTGACTTCTAATGGTGTAGAAAGATATGATCCAGACGTTAGCTGACTAAGGAAGCTCGGTCGCTTTCGTCCGGGGAGAGCGCTGATTTTGATAAAGTAAGTGTAAACTCCCTTGTCTTTTTCGAGAAGTTCAGATTCGAACTTGGCGTTACGGGAACCGGAAAACACGTCCCTTATCCTTGGTGGCTCATCGCCAAAATCCACTCTTACCAGTGCCGAGAACTCGGCTGGCTCAAGCCTCAGTATGTGGATTATTTCGAATGATGAAAGCCTTCGAAGATCGGAACTCGTGCCCAGCTCATCCAATGGAAACTCCACTATGAGCCTGCGCATAATTACCCACGCTCTTCAGGAATAAATAGAGCTTTGTCAGGAGACGCACCTGTGCGCCAGCACGTTAATCCATGGAGAGCTCCCATTGCATAACGCGAGAAAGACCTATAATGGCAGAAGCCACAAAGAAGATTCTCCCAAGCACTAAAGACCAGACCTTCGATCGAGCGTATGCTAACAGATCGCTGATACTACTGTCCCTGATTAGCGCTTTCATATTGTATATTGATACCATGCTGACTCCTGCCCTACCGAAGATAGTTTCGGAGTACAAGGTGAGCATAGATCAAGCGAGCTTAATCATTTCGCTATACACAGTTTCCGGCGTCGCGGTAATTCCAATCTTCGGAAAGCTCGGAGACATTTACGGAAAAAAACGCGTCATGATGTACATTCTGATAGCCTACATAATTGCAGCTACCATCACATCATTTGCTCCGACTTTCAATCTTGTCCTGATTTCGAGGTTTGTCCAGGGAGTCGGACTTGGCTTATTTGCTCTTTGCTTCAGTCTGGCGAGAGAGCAGTTTCCGAAAGAGCTGGTTCCTAGAGCGCAGGGGGTGATAAGCGCCGTTCAAGTCGCCGGCGGGGCGCTCGGGCTACTCGGAGGAGCGATAATAACGAGCAGGTACGGGTGGCAAGGGAACTATCACATTGCATTGCCGCTAATGGTTGTCCTTACAGTTTTGATATTCTTCTTAGTAAGAGAATCCCCGAACCTAAAGCCGGGTGTAAAACTCGACTATATCGGTGCGGCTTGGCTCGGAGCCTCGCTCACAGCGATAGTGCTCGGGATTTCGGAAGGAACCACTTGGCGATGGACATCTGACCCCATCGTCGCGCTATTGCTGGGCGGTCTCGTATCGATAATCCCCCTAGCCCTGTACGAGAGAAGACTCGCTGAGCCCGTACTGGATTTGAAGCTACTCCGGCAGAGGAATCTAATGGTAGCAAACCTGCTCATAATTTCATACGGGCTGTCTCTCGGAATGGCATTCCAGACTCTTGTTTACGCCATGGAGCTGCCGCCTCCTAGTGGTTTTGGAATTGGAATTACGGAAATCGGAGTATATCTCTTGCCGCTCGTCGTCATCATTCTGCCTGTGGCTTTGGGTGTGGGTGCAGCGATTCCAAAATACGGCGTGAAACCCTTCCTTTACATTGGGTCAATTCTTGCAGCCTCGGCATTTCTTTTGCTATCTACTTACACAAGTTCTGAGCAAATAGAAGTTTACCTTATTGTGTACGCCTTCGGTTCGGGAATGCTGACAGTCTCGATACAGAACCTCCTTGTCCTGTCCATACGGAAAAGCGAGATGGCCTTAGGGACAGCGCTGAACACGGATTTCAGATATATTGGCCAGTCCCTGGGGGCTCCGATTGCTGGGGCGATTCTTTCAACCTTCGTCCGTAGCTACACGATTAGCGGGCATGTTCTTTCGCTGCCAACCAGAACTGCATTTCAGTACTGCTTTTACACGTCGGTGGTCGCGTTCATGGTTGTAGGGTTGCTTGTGATATTTGCGAGGGAGGTGATAGGAAAGAAAACAGATCTGCGTGTTGCGCAAGACTTGGCGAGATCTTGAACGTTGATTCGATTGCGATTCGTCAGCTTGTATCTTTGTACCTTGTTCTTTCGATTATTTTTCGAT
>JASHPO010000143.1 GCA_030038075.1 Nitrososphaerales archaeon
AACACCGGCCCGAACAAGATGTCTGTCTTGTGCAAAGTCTGGTGAGCTATTATGCAAACGTCGTTTGGATTCAAGGTTTCTGCCTTGTCGATTTCTTTCACCAAGGACTTCTGATCCAGATCTTCCTTGAGAAGTTTGACAAACACAGACTTTGTGGGCAGGACGAGCATTCCGTGATACTCTGGGACTGAAACGGCTGGTTGGAGTTCCGCATTATTGCTCGCTTGCCCAAAATATTGGGCGCTTAGATAATTTGCAATTAGAACCATAATCTGAGGGCGAGACAGAGTGAGGGATAACCTCCCCGTTCCTTCCGATTGCAGATCGAGCTTTCCAATGTCCTTTGTTAGCGCGGTAAGGTCATCGCGGTTGACCCGCGCGTTGTTTTCAAGCCTTTGATACTGACTGATAGCGGTGGACACCAAATTCCCGGGGGAAAGTGCCTGGTGTGCTTCCCATACCACGTTCAGCATGTAAGGCACAGATCTCGCTACGAGTTTCCTGCGCTCTTCAGCGATTGTATCCTCAGACACGAAGGACTGCCCAATCTGAATAGCGAATTATCGCCTATTATAAGCTCCGCTAGGGACGACCGTGGAACTCAAAAGAGGAGAGGCTGCCAGCGGTCAGCGAATGCTGAACTCTGGTCTTACTCTTAGATAGACAGCTGCGAACATCACAATGAAGACAAACGCTCCGAACGGCCCGTGAATGTGCCGCACTAGTGTTTCGAAGGAGTAGCTGTTGAGACCAAGGAGACCATAAGGACCAATGGACGAGAACGTTCCGGCGAGGAACAATCCGAGTGTTCCTTGGATTATTACAGCAATGCCCAGAATCCAGTAGTCAATCTTGTTCTCAAGATAGCGAGCCTTGACAAGCCAGTCCGCAACAGTTTGCTTCTTCATGACTACCTTTATGATTTCTATGACAACCATAGCTAGTCCAAATGCAACGAGCAACCCTGCGAACGTCGTATGCAGATAATCGGCAAATATGGCAACGCTCTGTCCGACAATAGGACCAATAACTGGCATTGTTGAAATCGGAGCGAACAAATTCGGCGACGCTATCGCCGCTCCAGTAAGGTAAGAGCCTCCAATGGTGATACAAAAAGCAGATCTCAAGACCATCAGCAGAACATCCACTTTCCCTACTGGAGTAGTTCTCGGTGCGATGCTCGCCGGTCTAGCCAGTCTGTAGAACCAGTGAATTCCGAGTATCGCAAGGACAACTACATAGATGTTGGTCTCAAACGAGAAAGGAAATCTATAGTTTAGCGGGGCGACCGCATTGTCGGCCGGCAATATGAAGCCGATATAACCGACGGCAAAAACTAACAGAAGCAAGCCAGAAATTACAGTTCTAGTCTTGTACCATTTGATATGGGTCGTGTCAGCGGGAGCCATAGTTGGTGTTTGCATAGTTAGGCAGGGTTTAATGCGCCATTATAAATATGTTGGGTTGAGCAGCTTTTGGTTGCCTTATATAATTCCATCTCAAAATTAGAGCTTGTCAAGAATCATGAGCAATCGCCCCTGCCGTGATATTAGTTAAATGCGAGATTCTCACCGAAGTACTGCAGTCTATGACCACCAAAGCCCTGTTAATTGACTTCGGAGTGCTCGCTCCGGTCCATATTAATTATCAGCGAGTGCTCGATGAAATAGCCAAAGTATATCCGCAATATTCCAAATTAGCCCTTGGCGACACTTATGGTCAAATTGAACTGATCAAGGAAAAGGCTCCGAAGAAGGAGTTTGAGAGTTTCGCTTCAAAGATGGGAAAAGTTCTTGATGAAATCGAGGCGAGTCAGGTGAAAAACTTCTCGCTCAATATGGGCGTGAAGAAGGCTCTTGCTGCACTAGACACGATGGATGTAGCAGTGGTTGCTCTCACGGAAATGGGAAAAGA
Organism: Nitrososphaerales archaeon; assembly: GCA_030038075.1. Lineage (GTDB taxonomy): Archaea > Thermoproteota > Nitrososphaeria > Nitrososphaerales > CADDZS01 > DATLTL01. The sequence goes on from JASHPO010000143.1 coordinate 1,915, forward strand.
GTCTGCTGAAAAATTCTTGAAGGATAACGAGATCGACAATTTCATCGGGCAACTAGTCTCAAGAGAAAAGATTGGAGAGCCGTTCGATCTCGGCTCTCGACTCAATAAGGCTCTTGAGAAGGAGCAGGTGAAGCAAGAAGAATGCGTCTATTTCTGTAACAGACTATCTGATCTAAAGCTCGCAAAAGCGGCCAACTTTAGAACAATCGTACTTCCCAGCAAGAGCGAAAGACTCGATCTAATGATGATGGAAAAGCCGCTGGGGATGATAATGTCTCTGGAGGAAATCCCGAACTTGCTTTCGCTGGAAGCAGCGAGATCAGCGAAACCCAAACGTCGCCAGATTCCTTCTGTAGAAGTGGAGCCTGAGGGTTCGTCGCAAGAACCTCCGGGAGGGCCTACAGACACCTTTTCGGAAACATCTGCTCCCGAATAAGTATCTCCAGATTTACTGAATGTTCTCCACGGCCGAAGGAATTTTGCGTTACGAAAGGACGAAAATTATGTATCGTTTGTCCCGTCATTGAGGAAGGCGCCGTAAGTGGTCTCTGCATTTTCAGCACGCATGTCGATGAGACAAGTAAGACTATGGAAGAAGATCCGGCCGTGAAAGCAGGAATTTTCATTTACGTTATCCATCCCGTGCTCAGCTTCCTAGGCGACCTGCTCTCAAAGTAATAACTGGTTCGTTAATAATTGTCACATATGCAGTCTCGCGAGAAACATCTGCGAAATAGGGTCTACAACTTACAGCGAGAGTTCAGTAGCCCCTTCTGGACTGAAAGGACGATGCGAGGGGTGGGATTTGAACCCACGAACCCCTAAGGGACGGGATTTCTCAGAAAGCCTGTTCGCTATTTTGACCCCTGTTTTTCACAAAGGTGATCTTAAGTTTCGCGCACCGTTGTGCCCCGCGCAATTGACCAGGCTCTGCAACCCTCGCAACTAGATTTTCATCAATCACCGCTTTCAAAAGGAATTCTGTCATTGAATGCCAAAAATCGCGATGATCCCCGTCGTCAGAAACGAGACGGCAATCGCGGCCATGAGGATGTCCATCACCTTGCCGATTATCACGAGAACTGTTGGACCTAGGGCCTTGGTAATTCTGCCGCTCAGCCTGAAGAATAACAGCGCAAATGAGCAATCTACCAAGATCGCTATGATACTTACCAGGATAGACTCTTTGGAGAGAAGCATGACGATGGTCAACGAACCTGGTCCTGCGAGCAGTGGTGTTGCAATGGGTATCACGGCCATTGACTCCGCGAGCTTTGTCCTCTCCAGATCGGAAGTTTCCTTCATGCCTAACGGTTCGCTGGAGAGTGCGTCGCGCAGAGCGAAAATGAGTAGCAACACTCCACCGGCGATTTCAAAATCTGCGATCTTGACTCCCAGAAAAAGCAGTATCCCGTCGCCGAGAAATGCAAAAACAAGAAGAAGGCCCGTCGCGACAGCGACGGCTCTGTTTGCCAGTTTTTTGCGCTGCGGGCTGGTAACGCCCTGCGTATAAGCGATAAAAAATGGAAGAACCCCTATCGGGTCAAGTATGACAAACAGGGTTATGATTCCGGCGAAAATTTCTGTGGGTTGGATGGCTATTATCGTGATTAAACGCCTCCTCGGCTATGCCGGCTCTAGCGAATCTCTCTTCTCCAATATCTCGCCAATAATCGCGACGGTACGCCTGATATTTCGGAGGGGGATCAGTGGATCGTAGCCGATAGTTGGTTGTGTCTTCGAAAATTCAGACAGAGGATGCCTGTCCGAATACTGTTTGTTAACTACTAGCAACTCGACAAGCTGCTCGGTATTCATCTTTTCGATTTCCGATTTCCATCCATGATAGTACCTGCCCTTTTCGTCAACCAGCGTGATCTTCTCGTCACCAGAGCTCTCTCTCAGATTCTTTGCCCAGAATGATTTTGTCTCTTCATCATACGTGAAGCTTCCCGAATCAATTTTTGATTTGTAATTGGCTGCTGCTTTTTGAACCTGATCTGTAGTTAGGTTGAACTCTTTACTTATTTCTTCGGCGGAAATCTTGAGTTCTGTTAGGTAGAAGCATGCTTCCTCAACATAGTCTTCTTCCATGAATTCCCCGAAAATCACAGAGATCGTTTTCTATAAAAAGCGTTAAACCGTACGAGAACGGCACCCCAAAAACGAGCATATGACATATTCATAATTCGCCGTAGCACTAACTTCGGTTGTGATTCCTAACCCTGTCGGTAAAATTCCAGCAAGCCAAACTACGATAGTCTCAACCGAGAACGAATCTTTGATTTTTTACTGGTGGCTCTCCCACTTTGTCAAGAGGAGGTCACCGAGAGCCACGCCGTCTTCAGAATACAACTCCACCAAGCCAAAGTATGAATTGCATACCATCGTACTATTATGCTCAGTGTTTACGCGAAAGAAATCATGCAACTCGTTGGAGATGGAAAGCGGATGTGCTTGTTTTCCAACCACAAGACAATCGGGCGCCTGATCGCACAATCCATCTTCATTCAAAACGTAGCAACTGCAAGCTACTATCTCAGAAAGGAGTTTAGCTCTTTCACCGAAAAAAAGTGCAAAATGCCAGCTAACTGTTGGAGTTATCTGCTTGAGCAGAGTTTTGGACATTTCTTACACATCTACAATCGCGACAAGATATTCTTCAAATCCTTTGGAGAACGATCGACTACTCAACGCCAAACATGCGATACGCTAGATTTGGTACGAGATTAATTTCGGAGCTTTGCTACTAATTTCAATAAGTAATTGCACCAGAGAAAGCCGGACTGCCCATTCACCGTTATGAGCAGCTTTCCAGTACTTCCGCACTTGCACAGACTCCCTGACTGAATTTCTTCGCCGGATTCCTGCTGGACAAGCTCACTTCTCTGCATTGTCATCAATGCAGTTCTTTCAATTATACATAATTATATGTAATTACGTGCGCAAGAAGGTGGAGGTTATCCGCATGTATACAGCACGGCTCAATGCACTAATTATGTGTAATTACATTATTTGGCCACTATTTTGGTAGTTGGTTATCCTTTTCCTGCATCTCCCGATCGGTAAAAGACAGAATTTCTTATTGAGGTCAGAGGATTATCTCCCAGAGGGTGATAGAACCGGAAAATAGAAACCTAAACAAGTCAAGAATATCAGAAACACTGTTCGAGTCAGGAAAAGCTACTAATGCTATTTTGCAGGGACGCTGCCTGCGTGTGAACATACTGCTCGGGACAATGAGCGTTGGTGAAAGGGGAAGATGCAGGTCTCAGCAGAGAGTCTCTTTTACTGGTCAAGACTACGCCTTCGCTGGAAAGAGGCAGTCTACGACGCACATCCATAGGAGGTTCCAGAGATGACCGCAGTTCATTGGTCGTAGGATACAAACGATATCTTGAATGGCTAGAAAGGAAACGAACTTGGACAAGTTACTTGTGGGTAACTTGTGGATTTAAGAAGTGTAATTATAACATACATTTTGGAATCATGCAGTCGACTCAACAACACAAGGATCTTGGCGTCGAAATCCAAAATCTACTGAAACTCGAAAATCCTCCAATCGCGATTTCATTTACAAATGAGATGCCCGCAGAAGTAAAGAAGTTCAATGAGTCAGTCCCATCGGGCTGCGTCTTTTGGTTCAAAGCATTTCATGATGAATTTTATACAACAAGGGAAGACCACGCCAATTGCAACATTGGAAGCTTCACACATGGATTTGTCGAACCTTCACAGGTGTCGCTCGACGCTTGTCCAGACATCAACTTGATGGTCCAGTCCAGGTACCTCGCACTCGATGATTTTCCAGGCGTACCTAGGATGAACAAACTGCACAAGTTCGTGATCTATGCCCCACTCGAGGCAAGCAGCAGGGAGCCCGATGTTGTACTTGTGGTCTGCAACGCCGAACAGGCGATGCTAATTTCAGAGGCAGCCGGTACTATCAGAACAATGGGCAAGCCTACTTGCTCTGCGATCCCTTACGCCTATAATGAAGATGGAATCGCGATCAGTTTTGGTTGCATTACTAATCGAGTTAGGACTGGATTAAAGTCTGGTGAACTTGTAGCTACGATTCCGAGAAAACAACTCGGTTCATTTGTTGAGAGATTGCGACAAACTGTCCAATCGAACAACGCGGTATCGCAGGCTGTTACCGCGATGCTCGAAAGCTCTTAACAGATCAATTCTGGCTAAACCCTCCCGCAGAGTTCCCTGATTTCAACGTAATTCTTGCATCTATTGCCTACAATTCTATAGATCAAGTTCAAAAACACATATGCAAACTTCAGAGATTTTCGCCCCGCCGCGAAATATTTGCTCCGGTTCACACATTTATTAAAGGTAAACAGAATCGCCTTCTGATTTGAACCGCGCAGCGTTAGCCATAATCGTAGTCGTAATCATTATCGTTTCGGCTGCAGGAGTTGTCTATTACACTTCTACAACCACCAAAACAACTATTACAACGTCGGTGAGCCAATCAAGCAGTATCACTGCATCTTCTTCTCAAACAAGCTCAACCATAATTTCTCCGCCATCCACATCCACTTCCTTGAGCTTAACATCTACTACCTCCAGCTTAATTACAAGCTCTTCTACAAAAACCTCGTCCTCGTCAACAACCTCATCAACGGCAACAGGATTATCCAGTTACTATTTTCTGGTCTTTACACAAAAAGGCATTACAGAGCTGACATCTACTTCGGGGACTCTCCTTGGATACGAAAGACTATACAACATTTCTGACAGCGTGACGGCGCAGGACTACTACTGGGATGAGTACCCAATACAAGGACTCACCGCTTCCATCTTTCTTCTTCCGATTAACAACGGCACAGTAGAAGTACTCAACATTACATCAATGAAAGTTCTGAGTACAATTAGCGTCGGAACGGCTACCGGCTTTATCGGCGCCGCCGTTAATCCCAACGAGACGCTGGCCGCTATAGCTGACGGTCCTTCTGGCATAGTCGAAGTCATAAATCTAGAGACTCAAAGCGTTGTATTCAAGAACACCTACAATATCCCAGGCGGGACCTCAACAGCCTACCCGTGTGATATCCGCTGGACGCCTAATGGAAATAGCCTTGTGATTCCTATGAGAAATAACAACACCGTGGTTACGCTGAACCCTCTGACAGGTGCGATAACAGCAGACGCAATCTTCCCAACGGGTACCGAGCCCTACATGCTTAATGTCAACACAGCCGGTACCATGGTCGGAACAGAGCTTTCAGGAAACAAGACAGACGTGTTCCTTTCTCTTCCATCGCTCACACCGCTTGGCCACGTTGTCCTAAACTCGACAAACTTTACTCCAGTGCGCGGCGTTTTCACGCCAAACGGCGAGTACTATCTCGAAGCTTCCAGTACTTCAAACGTAGTTGATGTTATTTCTCTCTCCAACTATCAGCTGGTGAATACGATAACGCTCGCCGCGAGTTCCTCACCGGGACTGTCGGACATGGCACTGACCCCAGACTCTAGCTACGCGTACGTTGTCCAGCACGGAACGCCTACGACAGGTGGAATCATTTACTTCATCCCACTTGCAAACATCGCGTCGAGTAGTGCAGCTCCTGCGGCTAGTATACCATTGACAACAGCTCCTGCGATCGCACTTCCCGTTTCGCTAACTCTTGGAAACTATCTCGCGAACAATGTGCTCTCGCCGCCTGTCACAGGACTACACTGCTAATATTGGGCGCCCACTAATTGAAACCATTTCACCCACTATTCTTTCTACTCTTATTTGCCAACGTAACTCTGGTGCTTCCAATAGTTGTCACCGGACTTCGTGTTCTGTACCTCTGGTACTCTCCGATGGCGAACACTGGGCAAGTCTCATTTCTTTATCCATTCATTGAATGGGTCGCCGCTTTTGCTGTGATTAATGTGATTGCAGTATTTTTCTTGCGAAGGGTGAACTGGGAGCGGTTCATTGCCATAGGCGGACAGAACGGCTGGAGATCCATCATAAAAGGAGTATGGAACGACAAGCTCGGTAGAGGAATCTTGCTTGCATATGCGCCACTATACTTTTTCTCGTTTCTGGTTACAAGCGGGCTTCTCTTGGTACCGAACCTGAATATTAGCTCGTACTTTGTGCCCTTGACCCAGATTGTTTTTCAGGGTAATCACGTTCCAATGTTTGGTCCGCTTGTACTGAACGCAGAATTTCTTTTACTTGGAGTCGTAAACACAGTCGTTCTTTCGCTGGCACTCGTGTTTGGTTATTACATAAACTGCCTGACCTTTGTCTCGCAGAAAGCGATCGACATGGGAGTACCCGGGGCGATGAAACTTGCAGCAACGCAGAACATTGGAGGCTTTCTTGCAACATCCGCACCTGCATTGGCTACAACAACCGCTATTTGCTGCTTGACTCCTACTGGAATGAACTCGCTTCTCTATCTAATCTCAACTTCCAATTCTTTTCTGAGTAAAAAACTGGTGTGGAGCTACGGCAGTATTGCGGGAGCTTTTTGGCTAACTGGTCTGCTTCAGGGAGTCGAACTACTCTCCACGATGGCGATCGGTGTAGCGTTGCTGGGAATTTCTTACTATCAAGTTAGGAAGATCCAGCGAAATGTATCTCAGCGCAGAATCCTTACGCTCCACTAGTAGCGCAAGCTTCTAGCACTTTGTCCGCAAAGAGATCATCAGTCAAAGTTCCAGAGAAATCGACTCTTTCATTAATGACTGTCTTTGGGACGCCCATTATGCCGTATTTCAAGTTGAGCTCGTTAAATTCTAGGGATTCGATCATCTCGGCTCGGATGCGCTGATTTTCTATTGCAAAGCGGTGAGCAGTACGGACGACTGTTGGAGAGTACGGGCAGGCAGGAGTAACAAACACCTTGATGTCTAAGGGGCTGTCTATTTTTCTGATCTTTTCTTTTACATTCTGTGAGAGATCAGTCGTTCCTTCGGAAGCGTCTATGATGTCCTCAACGAGACATTTTAACTGGTTGCCGCCGGGCATACCAAAATAGAAGAGCTTTGAACCGTTATTCGCACATATCACCGTAGCTGGCGCCGCCTCTATCTTCAATTCTTTTGCGGTGTTGCTGCTCAAGTCCAGAACATCCAACTTTATGTTACTCGATTGAGCAGATATTTCTTTGAGGAGCTGCTCGGTTTCTTTGCAGTACTGGCCGCCCTTTTTTGTAAAGAGGAGCAATCTCACTTCATGGCGCAGTTTATTTGAAAAGAGCTGCTTCATGACCAAAACGTCATTTTCGTGAAGCTTCAAGGTGGGGCAAATCTGCGCAGTTATTGCATTAAGTGGTTATCGAAGCACGTAGAGTTATCCAACTGATGATGATTTTGCCTGCGTGTTTGGAAACGGATAAAAGAGCTGAAACGCCGATTTTACTATTTAAGAAGGAAACATGGCAGAAGCACGACCCGGGTGGGTACGGGCAGACATATCGCTAGATCTCATGGGCGAAAGCTGTCCAATCCCGGAGATCACTGTATGGAAGAGCATCAAGAAGGCTCAGCCAGGCCATGTCATCGAAGTATTGACCGATCACCAACCTGCCGTAGATGTGACTTTGCCGGCGCTGGCAAAAGGGCTTGGTTATTCGTTCTACGCCGAAAAAGATGGAAGCACATACAAAGTCTACATCGCAAAGCGGTAGTCGCAAATGACCGCGCCTACAATGGTAGAGCAGGTTGTACTTCCTTACGGGTACATCTTCGTCTACGGAGTTTTTGGAATTGCAGGTTTTATCGTCGGCTGGGTCGCCCAGCGAGGGAACTATTGTTTTGTTAACGCAATGTCCTCGGTTTTCACTACCAAAAGCTACGATAGATTTGGCGCGCTTCTGATCTTATTTGGCGGATCCGCGCTCACTACAGGTTTACTTGTTGCCACCGGTATCGTTCCAGCGGTAGACCAGTATTACAACAACTATTTTTCAGGATGGTACATAATTGTCGGGGCGCTCATCTTTGGATTTGGCGCAACGATGGCCGGCGGCTGTAACCTCTCTATGCTCTACAGGGCCGCCAGCGGCTACGTCCAGAACTGGATAGAGCTCTTCGGAATGATGGTTGGAACATTCATCTTTGCTGTAGCAATATGGCCATTCCAATCTTTCACAATGCAGAGCGGTATTCTCTCCACAAAAGAAGGAGCATATATCGAGTATCTGCCATACGATATTTTTCACACGATTTCGGGATGGTCAGTCGGAATAACCGCCGTCGTACTCGGTGTGCCCTTAATCGGGCTGGGGTTGTACCTTCAAATCAAAACGCGCAGGAAATGGAAAGCGCTAGGTATAGGAAAGTACTCCCCGACAAGCATCTCCTCCGTAGGAAATTCACCGAGTTCGAGCTTCGTACGGTTGCAGAGCACAAACGCAACATTTCCCGGCACTGTTCCGATAAAGACGCCATCATTTTTTCGCAAGCTAAATCTTGCAGATGCAAAAAATATGATTTTGCTGAGAACGCCATACGGAGCTAACCTTTCGACTCTTCTTTTGGGTGGGGCGCTACTCATGGTATTCATTGCCGGCGCAGGTTACACCTTCAATTATCTGGTCATAACATCATCGGACGGCGGAAGGTTCCTTGAGTACATACTGATGCCGTTTGGTACAAATCTGGCACTTGGAACTCCATGGTACAATAGCGCGCTCCCGATAGTTGATCCAAGCGTGCTCATGGTAGTCATGCTGGTGGTCGGGGCTTTCAGCGCTAGTCTCTTAAGCGGAGATTTCAAGATCAGGTTCCCCCGCCAGAAAAAGAGGCTAGTGATAGGTTTCCTTGGCGGGATTCTAGTTGGCATCGGAGTAAGAGTTGCGCTCGGCTGCAACATCGGAATGATGTGGACCAACTTTGCGCAGCTGGGATATGACGGGATGTTGTTTCTGATAGCGATGCTTGGCGGCGTATTTTTGGCTGTGAAAGTGCAACTCAGGATAGTCTAGTTGTGACCGCGCAAAAAATCCACTATAGATTTTTGATCGCGCCTCTGGTGCTGCTTTTGTTTGCACTAGGCTGGTACGAGTTTTCCGCAATTTACATACAAAGAGCAAATTCCCAGCTTGTCTTGAACAACAACTATGCGGTATACGTGCCGATCCAGCAACTCAATGCGTACATGGGCGCACTCAGAGAGTTTACGTATGCAACTTCTGCGATCGCGCTCATAATGTTCTTCTATTTCCTTGCCAGGTTTGTCCAATTCAAGAGGAGTCCAACAGTTTTACAATAATAACTTAGTGAGACATCTTCCTAGAACTCAGTCTTTCAGCTATTATCATTGTAATTATTATTGAAATAAAAAATCCTGCTGCAGAAATCATGGGTTCAACCACCGATGTGATAGCTTGAACTAGACCTGTTTGGGATACCAGCGTTCCACTTTGAGATTCGAAAATTGGAGCAATATTCGAGAGAACGCCTTGAAGAAGCGAATATGCGACAAGAAGCGAGGAAATTATTCCCATTCTCCCCAGCTTTGAAAGACGCGTACACAATAGGGAGATTGTGAGAGCTGTGACGAGAACCAAGAGGAGCACGCCTGAAATTTCATGAATAAGCGCTGGAGGAGAAGTCACCATTCCGAATAGCATCTTTTGGGCTATAGCAGGTGGTTCAGAAAATACTGAGGAGGCCACAAACAGGTTAACGTACATCCCGGACAGAAAGACCACGTAGAACAGGCCGAGTACCGAAAACGAAAGAGTGAGAGTTTTTTTGTTCTTGAGTGAAATACTCTTATCGGCCAAAAGAGAAAGAAAAGTAAGGTAGAAAGCGGTTAAAAAACCGGTTGCCATGAGCATGCTGTCAAAGTTTTGATTGCCAATGCCGAAAACAAAGGTCAGGCCACCAGTAGCAGCCACGGTGATGCTGACCAGAGAGAGTGCCATCAATAACACGAATTTCTTGAGCTTGTAGACCCAGCCAAGCGTCAATAGTACAAATCCCAGAGCCGCAGTTGAGATACCTAGAACGAAATGGGTGATTACAATGGGACTAAGGAAAAATGAGACAGAAGACGCCCCAGTCTCCTGAGGCGAGGGCTCAAACCCATTGATGTAGATACCAAAGAGCCAGATCGCAAGGTAAAGGACCATTTGTAAATAGGCCAACCTTTGAATCTTGTCGGCGCCGCTCGGAGTCATTCTGAAACCCTTCAAATTTGGAGCTTATATCGCTAATTTCGCATGCAACTCATATAATCCGAGAATGGTAAAATTCCAAACTCATCTAGCAATGGAAGCGCCAACATGAAATCATCAGACATGTCCAAGCGCGATGCCCTAGAAATTCCTTCTCGCGACATTAAAGAGAGAATATCTGACTGCAGAGGCGAGTACTTTCTATCGATCTATTCCAAAGTAAAAAACGTCGTAACTCATCAACTCGGTAACTCCAAGCTGGAAGGGATAAGGGGATTTGTCTTTCACGGGGAAGCTGGGAATGGCAAGACTCTCATGGCAAGAGTCCTCGCGAAAGAACTCTCTCTACCACTATTTTTCGTGGACGGCTCTTTTATTGCAAGAGAACTATACGGACAATCGGAGCGACAGATAGTTAGAGTCTTCTCGCTGGCGCAAAGGAAAAATTCTTTGATTCTGATCGACGACGCTGAATCAGTATTTCCTGACAGGGACTGGATGAAGGGCGAGAGCTGGCATGTGGCTCAAAACAACATTTTGTTTCACCAGATCGACAGCCTAGATACGTCAAAGACGTGCCTGATCATGACAACCAACAAGTACCAGCTGCTCGATACCGCGTTAAAAGACAGACTTTATCAAATCCCATTTCCCGAGCTCGATATTCACACGGCCGTGGAAATTGCGAAAATGAAATGCGCGGAAAGAGGAGTCGACCCGGTTGCCGTCATAGATAGGATCAAGTCGAACGAAGGCAATTTTCGATCCGGCAGGGCGATTGACAAGCTTGTGGTAGAGGAATACATCAATCAGGTAGGGAAAGGTAGTAACTAAAGGTAACCTTCTTTAGACTACCCCTCGAAACAAGAATCGCTTTGAAAAATACCGATCCTTCAAACTATACTTACTGCAGCTCTCCTTTTGCT
>JASHPO010000144.1 GCA_030038075.1 Nitrososphaerales archaeon
GTCTTCTCTTTTCGTTGTTCCAAAAGCGGTCTCTGGGCCAATGCCGATCCAAGAATCCTCCTCAATAGCTAGGAGAAATAGCTTATGGTTGCAGCCTCTGTAAGAGCGCTTGAGAGTTTGAAAAACTCTCAAGGCCTTTGCTACTGTTTGGTAAGAACAGGAAACAGACTAAAGCTACAACTATCGATTTAGCTGGCACAGTCAAAGTGAAAGAACAGAAAGCAAGTTCTATATCCGTTTTACAGAAATGTAATGCCGAAGGATGGACATACGATGCTTGAACCAACGCACAACGAGAAGTTCAAGAGATTTTTGAACCAGGCATCTAACCCAAAATATCAACTGCGACAGAACATAACTTTCACTCAGAATGGCAAATCCATCCTGCTGCGGTACGCGACCTTTCGCAATGGTAAACTCGGTGCTGGAGTGAGTCAAGAGACTTACGAGAAATCTCCCGAGATCATTGACTGCATTCTCGAAGAGGCAAAAGTGAGACGGGGATCCAAGGAAGTTGCAACTCGCAAGCTTCGAGGAGAACTTCTCGGCTTCTTTGGTTATTCCGTTTGTGCTGCGTTCTGCATGGTCGGACTATATTATACGAGCATCTGCTTCATGGGTACTCCTATACCTGCGTGGCTTGGTTCGATGGGTCCAACTCTTTTCCCCGCGGCAATTGTAGCGGGCATATTCGCTCTTTTTCTTAGTGCTCTCTTGTGTATCTTCAATTGGCGCAGGTGGGGGTTGATCGTTTGTTTGGATATTGCACTCTTTTTTGTGGCTGCCCTATTCTTCTCTGCTGGCGTAGCGTGCGGAATCTAGCTAGTTCTGTAAAGAGTCTTTCACGAATCTTCTGACAGTTAGAAAGTTTCGTCAGCTGATCGTGAAAGATTCCGTTGCAGAATGTGATATTATTATTCCATCTGATCTGATCGGTTAGGGCATGGACTCGATTTCCTCTTCCGAATCGCAAAGCGCTTGCGAATCCAGCAGTGGAGAAAGAGAATACCACTGATAATGAGGACAACCAGTCCGGCCTCGAACAGTTGGGGAACCCCGGTGTCCTGCAGCGGACCCGACGCGAACACCGATTCGAACAAGAAATATGGAAAGTCAATAGTCCAGAGGACAGCGCACAGGACTATCAAGGCTTGTGCTACCTCAAACTCCCTGCTAGACCTTTGAGTCCTATAGTTGCTGCTGAGAGTTGACTTTGACATTTAGCCCACTATTGCCGGGGACATAAAAAATAGCTTTCGGAGGCAGGAATGTGAGCAGAGAAGCCGCTCGAGTTATCCTCGCACAAACTAGCTCACTGCGTATGGCTCTGATGTAGGTAGCGATACGGAACTCCGTCTGTTGTGATGACGAAAAATTGCAGCGTATAGCTTCCATCGGGAAGTGCTAGAGGAACCACACTTCCATAGACGATGACTCCTGGATCGACACTACCGAATATTTGCAAGATTGGGCTGGTTACAGTCTGACCTACAGAGTTGATGACATTTTCCACCAGGTATCCCGAAACTGGTTGGCAACCTTCATTCTGGACATCTGCTCCTCCTCCGGTGTTAGCAACCGTATAGACACTTGTGAAGTCGAATGTTTGAACTGGCCGACGCATTTGACGACGCCGTAATTTTTCTGAAGATCGTAAAGTGTTCCGTAGACGCCTTTCTTGGTGTACTCTGAACTCTCAGCTAGCTCATCAGTGTCAACAGGCCCCGCCGCTTTTTCGAGAAGCTCTAGTAGCAATGCTTCTTTAGGTCTAAGGTGGACATTAGGCTGGGGCTTCGAAATATACAGCCAAAGTGCCAAGGCATTGGGACATCGAAAGTTACCAAATAAAACGAAATCGATGGTAGGGAACGGCGGACTCGAACACGCCACCTCCAGCGAGACCGGCTGGCATCCTGCCCTTGGACTAGCTCCCTAAATCGGTATGTATGACTACAAAGCTCATAGTAATAAGCAAATTGCTCGTTATTACGTCATATTGACGACCGAATGCCTATATAGCGCTCGATACATCGTCATTCTGCCATGCCGCAAGAACCGAAGGATGAGCTTATCCTCCAAAAGCTTAGGCTGGATTCCAGCAAACCAGTATCAGAAATCGCCTCAGAATTGGACATGCCGAGGACTACGGTCCAAGAACGAATAAAGAAACTACTTCAGAGCGGAATCATCAAAAAGTTCACGATTCAGACTGACTACTCAAAATTAGGGGAACCGGTGACCGCTTTCATTTTGGTCTCCTTCCTAGCAGGTTCGGGAGTTTCCCAGAAAGAAGCTGCTCAGAAAATTGCGGAAATTCCAGATATTTGCGAGGTCCACGTAATCTCGGGAGAGTGGGACATTATCGCAAAGGCGAGAGGAGAATCGATACAATCTATCGGCGAACTCGTTCTGGACAAAATAAGAAACGTAAAGGGGGTGGAAAGAACGCTCACATGCACGTCATTTGCAGCCATCAAAGAAGCCGTCTGACAAAGCTAAAAAACCAGGTCAAGGCGCTTACATCTCTGCCTTGAGCTCCTCAGAATTTGTCGAAAAAATGTCCGAGCTGTGCGAGAAAGGAGAGAACTTTGCTACCGCAACTGTAGTAACCACGAAAGGATCAACGACTGGAAGAATCGGTTTCAAGATTTTGATCGACCAAGGAGGCTCTATTGTCCAAGGAAACCTCGGCGGCGGCTGTTCGGAGAATGTTGTAGTGGAGCAGGCAATGGAGGCGATAAAGGAGGGCAAGCCGAGAGTCATGACAGTTTTGCTCGAAGAAGAGGAAAAGGGAGGAATAGGCGCGAACTGCGGCGGTTCCATGGACATATACATTGAACCTGTGGTTCCGAAGAATCAGCTCGTGGTTTTTGGGGGAGGCGGAGAACGCAGTATCGCAGGTCCTTTGGTTAGAATAGCGAAGATTTTGAATTATAACGTCGTTGTAGTCGATCCGGGCGCCACAAGCGAAATGTATCCCGAGGCCGACAGGATAATACCAGAGTTTGCCGACAAGGCGGTAAATCAGGTTCAATTCGGGAAGAACAGCTCGATCGTGATTGTTACAAAACACAAGTACGACGAGCCTTCTGTTAGGGCAGTAGCAGGTCTGGAAGTGCCCTACATTGGGTTGGTGAGCAGCCATCACCGTGCGAGCGCTCTTTTCAAGCAGATGGTGGAAAAAGAAGGAATGAGGGAGGAGGACTTGAAAAAGATACACGTCCCGATCGGTATTGACATCGGTGCGCAATCCTACGAAGAAATCGCTCTTTCCATAATGGCAGAGATTGTAAAATCGATGAAAGGTGGATCGGGCAGGTCGATTTCCGAGTATAAGGGAGTCTACGCCCCCGAGCAGATGACTTAGCTCTTCTTCTTCAGACCGAGCATTCCCAACCTGATTGTCGTCTTTGCAAATTCCCACATCTCTTTCCTGTTGAGCTTTGTCTCTCCCGCTCTACGAACTTCAAATTTGTATGGCACCTCGGCAAACGTCATGCCTGCCTTCTTGTACGCGTACAGGCTCTCTACTTGAAACGAATATCCCTTGCTAGATACATTGTAGCGGAAAAGCGCTTCTACTGCTCTGCACGAGAGAACTCGAAAGCCAGCCGTTGAATCTCTGACTGGAATCCTCAGGAAGACTCTCGTTAGAGCATTAGCGCCTCTGCTTAAGATTTTCCTTCCCAGCGACCAGTCTGCGGCTTCGCCCCCCTTTACGTACCTGGACGCGATAACGACGTCGTTGCCGGTAATCGCAATTTTGCACATCTCCACGAGCACTTCGGGTGGATGTTGAAGATCGGCATCAATTTCTCCCAGATAATCAGCGTGCAACTTTGAAATCGCGAAAGTGAAACCGTCAGCGTAGGCGGAACCTATTCCTGCGGGCGAAGGTCTCTCTATCAGCGAAATATTGTCGAATTTCCTTTCGAATTCCTTAACCCTATCAGCTGTTCCGTCAGAACTGCTGTCGTCCACTACGATTAGAATCAACTCGAGAGGAAGTCGATCTCTAATCGCTTCAAGTCTCTCGATCAATTCACCTATGTTGCCCGCTTCGTTGTATGTCGGGATGACTTCGCAGAGTAACTTTTTTTCGACGGTACTCAGGTAACTTCACGCGGCTGTGACAGTTTTGGGATCGACTTTGGAGAGATCACTCACTCCGCAAAGTGCCGCTGTTCGCACGAGCTCTTCCCTCAAAATAGTCGTCACCGTTTTCATACCATTTTTTCTGTCGACCGCAAGCGCCCAGAAGTAAGGTCTTCCAATCAGACACCCGCGCGCGCCTAGCGCCAGCGCCTTGATGATGTCCGTGCCCTTTCTTATCCCGCTGTCGAAGAAAATTTCCGCGTTCCTCGTGGATTTCTTTTTCCTCAAATGCTCCACAATTTTTGGCAGGGCTTCGATCGAGGCCTCGCCGGAGTCCATAGTCCTTCCGCCGTGATTTGACACTCCCACGCCATCTGCACCGCTTTCGAGAGCGACTTCCGCGTCCTCGGGAGTCATTACACCTTTCACTAAAAGCGGGAGGGAAGTCGCTTTTCTGACTTTTCGAATATCAGATGGTGTGCAATTGTGAAAATCATGGGTGAATATCGATTTTGGAATGGAATAGCCCAATTTGACGCTCCTCTCTGTGTCGACTGTAACCACAACTCCTCGATAGCCCCAATCGCTGGCGGATAGCGCTTGTTTCATCACTTGATCATAGTTCTCTGGATGGAAGTAAATCTGCCAGATGAGTGGAGATGTTTTTGGGACGAGCTTTGGAAGTTCCCTCAGGTCAATCGTTCCGCTGACTGCAAGGCTCGAAATGAGAATAGGCACCTTGAAACTCCTAGACAACCCCAAAACGTCCAGTAAGGCGTTCGGGTACAGCGGTGTGACATTGATGGAGCTCGGAAAAAAGGGCAATTCAGATTGAATCTGCCCGCCGAAATAAGATACATGGGTTTTTACCTTATCGATGTTCTGTAGGACCCTCCTTCGAATCAGAAACTTGGAAAAGGCCTGCACGTTCCTGGAAAGAGTTTCTCCGCTTTCAGTTGCGCCGAAGATGTATTCCCTTACATCGGGACTGAGCTTCATTCTTGCCTCACGCTCATAGTCTCCGATAGATTCCAGCTTGGGTCCGCTCAAGAGGTCGACCTTGAAAATTGGCAAATGAATTGGCTATTTGTTCTTTATTCGTAGCTGACAAAAGACTATTAACACCGAGTCGAGAAAGTGTTTGCTACAAATTTTGTGACTGGAGTCTATCCCTGATGTATCCAAAGATACAACACCGAATAAACAGAGCGCATCGTAATCAGTACATCCCGATGAGCCAGGCGGAATCTTGGTCATTCGTCAAAGAGAATTACAAAATGGTACTTTGTACTCTAGATTCCCATGGATTTCCCCACGCCGCACCCATTTGGTATGTTGTGATCGGAGATAGGATCTATTTTCGAGCGCAGCCTTACAAAAAGAAGATCAAGAACATATTGAAGCGCCCTCAAGTTTCAGGCGTGATTGAAAGTGGCGACAAATATACTGAACTAAGGGGTGTAATGGTTCAGGGTCTTGCGAAGGTCGTTGACACAGACAAAACACTTCGTAAGCAGGTCTTTGATCTCCTCGCTGAAAAATATCATCATCTGCGCGATACTGATCGTTTCCCCGAGGCATGGCAAGAGACCTATGGAAAAGAGCACCGGGTCGTGGTGGAACTAAAGCCATCAAACATCGTCTCGTGGGACAATCGAAAATGGCTTCACGATGATCGCTTAAGCTAGTGCTCGGGCACGTTTTCTCAAACGTTTTATGTAGATGCTCCTCGCCGGATAGCCTATCGATGTAGCGTATGCGTTGAATTCTGCAAACTTCTTTCGGTCATTCTTCGAAGCTTTCTGTGTTTCTCTTATTTCCTGCCCAACTATCGCGTAGCAGTCGCATATCCCGGAAATATCCCTTCGTGCAAGATGATTTGATAGTAAACAGTTCGCTGTGCAAGTCAAGTTTTCTTCCCTGCCCATTTTAGAAATTCGAAAGTTCTTCGAATCTAATTGAATACATGTCTGATGGGTTTAGCTCGCAGAAAAACTCGTAAACCTCTCTTTCGAGACTGGACATAGGCGGCAGCCGTTACAGAGGGCATGTGGTATACTATGTCAGTCTAAACTTGATTAGAGTTTCTTACGTCCTCTGGGAATGCAGTTTGTTTAAAATGCTAACGAAACTGCCATAATTTGCAAAACACTGTTTCATAAAACCGAGCTTGACATCATTGCGCATCCCATCAAAGAATCAAGTGGAAAAGTACCTCGCAGAATTGACCAAAAAAAGAGTCAAAATTTCTTATTTTGGACCCCTATCAGATTACCAAGATGAGACAAAATCATCAGATGTCAAGAAGTTAGGTTACGGAACTCCTTACCTCGTCGTCTACCAAGAGGGCGCAAAAAGCAAAAAGTCGATCCTTTCCACAATGCGAATAGGACACGGATTCGGTCACGATTACAGGAGCGATCGCGTTGAAAACCTCGTCATGGAGTTCGATACGTGGAACAACCTCCCAAACCATTGCCGCGTTCAAGATCTTGGGGCGTTCAGAAAGGCTGACTCTTCTTTGATTTCCATCGGCGACGCAGACGAGTTTTTCATCCTGAGACCGATGGCTGAAGGAGTCGAATACTACAAGGACCTGGAGAGGATCTTCTCATCTGGAAAACTGGAAGACTACGATGTGCTTAGAGTCAGAGCGCTTGCAGATTACCTTGTAAAGATCCACAAGATAAAGAATGCCAAGCCAGCTGACGCCGAGCTCTATGTTCGAAAGATCAGAGACACTGTCGGCCATGGAGAGTGCATTTTCGGACTCGCCGACAGCTATCCGCTGGAAAAACTCGACTATCTGAATAACGGCGAACTGGAGCTTTTGGAGAAAAAAAGCGTAGAGTATCGTTGGAAGCTCAAACGGAACGTTTCCAGGCTCTGCAAAGTTCACGGAGATTTCCATCCGTGGAACATTCTGTTCACAAAGAGTGTGCGTAATCCAACGAGATTTGTCCTGCTCGATAGTAGTAGGGGCGAATGGGGCGAGCCGGCTGATGATGTTTGCGCTCTCTCGGTAAATTACATCTTCTCATCTTTGAGGAAGTACGGTGAATTGACCGGAGAATTCATGACACTTTTCAACGAATTCATGAACTCCTACCTCTCAGGCGCGAACGATCCCGCCATTCTGGGAGCGATGCCGCTATTCTACGCTTTCAGATGTCTCGTGATAGCTTCGCCCGTTTGGTATCCCACTTTATCATCCGAGACAAGGCGGAAGATATTCAATTTTGCGTTGAATGTTCTTGACTCTGGCCGCTTCGATCCCAGAGCTGTCAACGAATATTTTCGAGCGAGAGCATAATGGAAAAAAAGATTGATTGGACAAATGTCCTCCGCAGAGCTGCAAAGTCAGGACGGAATGCCATTCTTCGAAACTACGATCTCGCGAGCAGAAGAAAAGTAATCAGACGCGGCGTTGGCGGAGATCTTACACTGAGAATTGATGACGTGTCCGAGCGCGCAATCCACGAGTCTCTCAAGCGAGATCTTGGGAGAGACTCATTCATTTTTCTCTCTGAAGAGGTAGGCGAAATCGCACCGCCGAATAGCGATTCGCTACCGACGATTATCTGTGACCCGCTTGACGGTTCCCACAACGCCCAGGTCGGGATTCCTTTTTTCTCACTGTCCTTAGCGGTTGTCGAGCAGAGCCCGAGATTACCGAGAACCTTCGGAACCATTAAGGCAGGGCTAATAACCGGCATCAAAACTCAAGATGAGTACTTTGCAGTCAAGGGAAGGGGAGCTTACCACAACGGAATTAGACTAAAGCCAAATACAACATCCCCTGTTCGAATAGAAACGCTGCTTGTGGAGACCGGCGACATCGATTTCCTTCGTGATAGACTGATTCGGAAACTCACGGGAAAGGTCGTTTACAAGATTCGGATACTGGGAAGTGCGGCGCTAAGTTACTGCCTCCTCGCAGACGGCACGGCCGGTGCCTTTATCTTCGCACAACCCGGCGGCGCAAGGACTATCGACTCTCCAGCAGGGTACTTGATTGCTCGGGAAGCAGGATGTGTATTTGCTGATCTTTCCGGGAAAGTGTCAAACGTCGACGATGTCGAAGTGGGCTTTAATTCAAGAATAGATATGATTGGAGCACCGAACCAAAGGGTGCTCACTCCATTGACAAAACTGGTGAATATGCGCTGAGATCTCCCGGTCTGGTAGTCTGGTTTACAGGTCTTCCGGGGTCGGGCAAATCTACGGTGGCGAGCTTGGTAGCAAAAAGAGCCCTCAAGAATCCTCACGTATCCGTAGTTCTTGTATCGATGGATGAAATCAGAAAGAAAATCTTTCCAAAGCCCTCGTACAGTGACTCGGAAAGGGACGCCGCTTACCGGTGTCTTGTGCTGATAGCGAGTTTCCTATCGAAAGAGGGAATAACAGTTCTCCTCGATGGCACGGGTCACAAGCTCGTCTGGCGAAATTTTGCACGCGCGGAATGCCCGCGTTTTGTCGAGGTCTATCTAAAGTGCCCGGTTGACGTCTGCGTCCAGAGGGAAAGCGTGAGAAAGAACAACGACGCCGTAAGAAAAAAGCTGTATGAGAGTGCGCTATATCGACTGCGAAAGGGAAAGAAATTTCGGGGACTCGGAAAAATGCCAGGCGTCGACGAACCTTATGAAGAGTCGCCCGCCCCGGAAGTTGTTCTGGACTCCTCGACCGAGAGCCCCAAAGTACTTACTGAAAAAGCTATAAAGAAAATCAAAAAATATGACTCGACTATCTTCGCTTAGAGCAACAGCATTCCAAGATCTCTTACGGCTGCCTTCTTGAATTCCTGTGGGCTGATCTCCTGCTTCGCCCACGCTGTTTCCAGCTGCTTGTAATTACTGATGCTCAGACCGCCGAACTCGAGATTACCGTCCGTCAGCGGCAGGATCAACGTCTTGTACCAGCTGAGAATTGGGTTGGTTTCAATTTCTCCAGGAGAACAAAAAGTCTTTCGGATTTTTGCCTCGAGCGACTCGTGCGTTTCGTCCATGTTGATTGTGTTTCCGAATGATTTGCTCATGAGTTTTTTTCCGTCCGTTCCAATTATCGCACCACTATGGACGGCTACCGGAGTCTGATATCCAAGTTTCTTCAGGTTCTCGATTGCCAAAACGTGGACCTTTCGCTGCGCAAACCCCCCAACTGCTACATTCACCCCCATAACACCAATATCCAGCGCCTGCATCAGTGGGTAGATTACAGAGGCTGTCATCCTAGACATCGTTGCTTTGCTTATTTCGTCCATGCTTTTCTCGGCCTCCGTGAAATTGACCACTTTCGCCAATCGCAGAAGCTGGATAAAATAAGATTGATCCTCGAATTCCGTGCCAAGTTTGTACTCAATCTTGCCGCCAACGCCCATCTTTTTTGCTACTCTTTCGAACACATCTCGATCGTACTTTGCGACGGATCTGATCTCCTCGATTTCGCCTTTGTCGTTTGCGAGTGCGTGAAGATCTGCCAAGAGAATTATCGAACGAAATCCGTGTCTAGCCAACTTGATCACCGGTATTGAACTGCTGAGGTTTCCAATGTGAAGAACGTTGCTCGGTTCAAATCCAATGTAAGTTGTGGGAAGTTTGATTTCCCGAACAATTTTCGAAAATCGCTCCTCAGTGAGTATCTCAATCTCCTGCCTTTTCAGGTCGGGAATAATTTTATCAGGATCCAATGAGCGTCCAGCCGCCGTTTTTCCGATGAATCTTATTTAAGTTGAGATGACGTCGTTGACTCGATCTTTGAAATGTAGTCCTGGATTATTCGAAGAGTCATGCCCCAAACAATATGAGTTCCCAGATAAGGGAACGATGGCATTTCGAAGCTTCTTCCTGATCTTTCGACTTTGAGCGTCGCTGAATTTCTCTTGTCAAGGAAAAAGTTGATTGGAATCCAAACGTATTCTGCAATCTCTCGCGTGTCGATAAGAGCTTCGGTTGATTCGGGAGCGAGGAAAACAAAGGGAGTTACTATGATCGATCGACTCCCTGGCAAAAGTTCGTCCAAGGTTCCCAAAAGTTCACATTTCTTTGAATCGATAGCCACTTCCTCCATCATCTCGCGCCGCACAGTGTCTAACAGCTGTTCATCATTGCGCGCCCTTCCACCTGGGAGTGCAATTTGGCCTGACCAAGGATCGGACTCCGAGACTTGTCTTTTCAAAACGAGAAGTAAAAGTTGCCTTCCCTGTTGATCCGGTTTTAGTAGCAGACTCACCGCGGCTTTGGGCAAATCAGAAAATTCTTCCGTTGGAAGCCCTCGACCGGGGTTTTCTTCGAGAGCTTTCTTTATTCTTTCAATCTCAATCTGGATGTCAGTTTCCAAAAAGTGTCATCACTATCTCTTCGTTATTGAAGATCGCGGTCGTACAATTTCAAGACATAATGTTTAGCAATTGCAACCGTTCAAATCAGATAAGCTTTTGAGCTGTATTTCTGGTTAGCTTAGGCTACCAAGGGACGTTGACGTCGCACATGTTGATTCTCCTGCTACTCATATTGGGCGAGGGAGAGAGGCTCATGAGCGAAACAGGTCTATTCAGCTTCGCCGCAGGATTGGTCGCATTTTTCTTCATTGTAGTCACGGTCCTTATCTTCATATTCATCTATGACAACCTAAGGAGGCAACGAAAGACCTCAACTGCGACCGCTTGATCATTCGTAGTTTTCTAACCTCTCCCCCGCGTATCGTGGAATCGCGATTTTCGTTGATGTAATTGTCTCGCGAGGCAGACGATCTTATATCTCAGAAGAGGTACGGAAAAGAATTTCCTAGAATTTCTACATTCGGCTTCCCCGCGTAACTGTGGCCGACATCAAAGTAAGGAAATTAGTTTCTCCGGGTCTTGCCTATCGTCTGATTGACCGCTCTGCACTGCTTTCCTTGCCCTGAGTGAGCTCGAACAGGAACCACTTGCGCCTTTCCGTTTTGTCGAGAATATCTTGAAGCACGTTACTCGTGGCAGAGTCCCGATTCTTATCGCATACGGATATGGCGTGTCTTAGATT
>JASHPO010000145.1 GCA_030038075.1 Nitrososphaerales archaeon
GCTGTAGAGATCTCAAATTGTTTTAGAAGTTCCAATATTTCTGTAAACGCTGCACTCTTCGGCGTTTGACGTGAATGAAATCGCGTTGGCGGAATAATCGGAAATAATTTTCTCAAAACATCTTTGATATGCGGCAACAAGATTCTCGACGTTTGACGAGATTGAAAGACCTGATCAAAAGACCTGTACCAAAGACCTGCCCTGACTCGAAAGACATTAGCTAGCTGCCCCTCCCCTCCTAGGGGGTACCCCCTCGTTTTCATTGATTATTCCCGTTGAAACAATTGGTTCCTTACAAATATTGTATGTCACAGAACAATCAGGCGGCCGCGCTGAATGCAGGTATTTTGAAATGATTAGGTACAAAGGTACGACCGTTAGGGCGGGAGGCCGTACTTGAGTGCTAAGACATGATTATTTCTCGATCTACCATGAGATCTCGAGATAACCTGATCAATAGATGAATTAGCTCGAAACCACCGGTTCAATGAGAATCGGGCTATTTTTGTTTCAAAACAATTGATTCGAGCTATTGAGAACGCGCTTGATCTTATTTTGTCTCGCTCACGGTTTTCATCTCGACTTGAGCTTCGGACTTTTCCTGCTTTACCGCCGCTAGAGCGATCAATGATTTGATCTTTTTCTGATAGTTCTCGGCGCTAGTCGTGCATTTTACCCAAGAAGGATAGCTTGGAGCTGCATCGGCCATGATGATGAGGGCGTCTACCAGTTTGAGGTACGTAGGTATTGCTTCCGCATACTCGCCGTTTTTCTCCTCTTCGGCTCCCCTTTTTCCCAGAGTCGAAACATAATCTTCGAGCTTCTTGAATTTAGCAGCATCCATACTGGTCACGCCACTAGACCTAGACCGCGTCCAATATTGATGCGCGTCAATTCGGTTAAACAATTCTATCGAAACCAATGAGCTCTTTGATGGATCTTTCACATGTAATTATTGAGATTTCGAGCAACAAGTTGTGCCGGTTGGTTAACTAGTGTGGACACTGGCCTTTACTCCCGAACGGGGTCAACGCGTATTACTTTGAAAACTGTCAGATCGAGCAATCGCAACATGTTGAGTTCGGGCTCCTCGAGTCCCAAAAAAAGCCATTCTGGAGGTTCGGCTAATCCGGGCAAAAAGCACAAGATGGTCATCTTTTGCAAATCCTGCGAAAAGCCGTTCGACAGTACGTTTTCAGTCGATGAGTTTTCGCTAATTTCTGATCTTTCCATCGACGAAGGAACTCTCCACCTGTGCCCACACTGCGGAAACCTGTCTATGTATCTGCTAAGCGACTACCGGGAAGCGACAAGCTAGAGTCTTTCATTTTCAATCTCAACAGGCATATATATCGAAAATGGAAGAGCAACTTTCTACAGCTCTAGGTGGTAGCCCGTATGGATTCATTTAGGCGGTTGCATCGTTTCAGGAAAGTCACTCTACACTCAGCGGATTGAGAAATTGCCCGAGACACGCAAGCAGCCAAAGAATTCCCCTCTTGGAACCGAAAATCTCCAGCGAAGACCAGCCGAGGCTACGGAGGATTACCTGGAGGCAATAGATTCGCTGATCGATGAAAAGGGGTTTGCCGCCTCGGTCGACATCGCCGAGAGAATGAAGGTCTCAAAGCCGACGGTCACCAGTATCGTCAAGAAACTTGACCGCCAGGGCTTTTTGATTCATGAGCGGTACAGAGGCATAAAACTCACCCAGAAGGGCAAGAAGCTTGCTGAAGAGATGCAGAGTAGACATCAGCTGATTACGAGCTTTCTGATGCTCTTCGGTGTCAAAGAGTCCATTGCTCGGCTTGACGCGGAGAGAATTGAACACGGAATTCATCCCGACACTTTGGAGAAGCTCGGCGCCTTTACGAAATTCATGCTTTCAAATCCGGAACTCATCAAAAAGTATCGGACAATATTGAAGCCAACTGAAGCCGACACATAGAATCCTTCCGATCCGGTTTCGCTGGAATTTAACAAAATGCCAATTTCGACGACCCTCTATACAGAGCTTAGATTCACGCTTTCAGACTACGTTCAGAGAGCAGATTGGGCTCGTTTGTTCGAGGCCTGTAGGACAGGTGACGATGAGACCTCGAGAACCATAGCGGTAATCATGTCGGGATACGACCAGCAGAGCGTGTGGAAGTTTTTGGAGTACGTCGCGAACTTGCCTTCTGAGGCAAGGCAAGAGAGAAAGGAATCGGTGGCGACTAGTTGCTACATCATCGCCCGGATGGGACAGACGAACGTGAATGAATCGCTCTCGGTGCTCAGGAAATTTTTGCTCGAAGGATCCGTAACGCCGGATCCCGTAATTGTAGCTCTATCGAATCTTTGGGTTTTGAATCCTGCAACTACGGCTTCGACTCTGTTTCAAAAGTGGATTCTCAACAGTGAACACAGCCAAATCCTTCAAGAAGTCGCCGTGAGCTCTTGCGAATATCTGGCGAAGAACGATCCAAAAAGCGTTGCCAAGTTTCTGCAAAATGTCTCAATGTTGGAAGACCAAAAAATTGCAAAGACCGCGGCGGAGCTAATCAGAAAGTACCCACACGCCTCTCTTAGAACAAAAAAATCAAACACGGGTAAAAAGAAAAAGGACAAGAAAAAAAAGCACAAGAAAAAGAAACACAAAAAGAAGAAAAAGTAACCTAGACCAGCTTCATTTTGCCGACGTGGTTCATAAAGCAGGGCGGTCCTTCCGTCATCCAAAGGAAAGCACGGGTTTGACAAAGAGCACCATCAGAAGTTTGGTGCAAGCACTTTACCTTCGACGCCTCTTCGACACGAGACATAGGAGCCGCCGCGCAGTACGGACAGTTAGCCCCGTCTAGACTAAGATATGCGTGAGGCTCAGTTGCATTTTCGCAACGAGTCCAGCGACCAAGCGCGTGTCCATTTTGACAAGTGGGAGTGTCAGCTCTAAGTAGCGCGTTGTTGACGCGTTCGTTACACTTTGGACAATTGACCAAAATCTCGATCCAGAATTGTTTTTTCGGCTTTTCAGGCTATCCACGCTTGTTCGAAGTGCACTGGTCATCATGTCGAATTCAGGAGTGATTTTTGTCTTCGGATACGCCAAAAAAGCACGTCGTGATAACAGAGAAATACTACTTTGGTATCAAGTGGGTGAAGGCAAAAAGTTGGCTTCGGGTTGGGGACTGCACAACAGGCTCGCGAGAATGATAAAACCGACTACTGGTCACACAGTAATGTTGGCTTGCGATCACGGTTATTTTATGGGGCCTACCACGGACCTCGAAGACCCTTCAAAAACGATCTCGCCGCTCGTTCCGTTTGCCGACGCCCTTGCAGTTACCCGGGGAGTGCTGAGAAACTGCGTCGATCCGAACTGGGGAACGCCGATAATTCTCAGAGTCTCAGGGGGAACAAGCATTCTGCAGGAGGATCTAAGCGATGAAGGCATAACAACATCGATGCAGGACGCCCTGAGGCTGAATGTCTCTGCCGTTGCTCTCTCGATATTTGTCGGTACTGCGCATGAAAAACAAACACTCCTGAGCTTGGCAAAACTGGTTGACGACGGTGAAGAATACGGCATGCCTGTTGTCGCCATTACTGCGGTCGGTAAGGAGCTCGAAAAAAGGGACGCTCGCTATCTTAGCCTGTGCTGCAGAGTAGCGGCCGAGATAGGATGTCACATTGTCAAGACATACTACTGCGAGGGATTTTCAAAGGTTGTCGGAGGTTGTCCCGTTCCGATCGTGGTTGCGGGGGGACCAAAATTGAAGACTGAAA
Organism: Nitrososphaerales archaeon; assembly: GCA_030038075.1. Taxonomy (GTDB): domain Archaea; phylum Thermoproteota; class Nitrososphaeria; order Nitrososphaerales; family CADDZS01; genus DATLTL01. The sequence continues at coordinate 3,766 of JASHPO010000145.1, forward strand.
AGGACGCGTTCGAACTGACCTTCAACGCTCTCTCCGAAGGCGCCGTCGGAGTCGACATGGGCAGAAATATATGGCAGAATGGAAATCCAGTAGGCATGATAAAGGCCATTCGTGCTATCGTCCACGAAAACGCGACGGTCAGCGAGGCGGAGTCAATTTACAACGAAAGCAAGGGTAGCTTGCAGAAAGAGATAACCGCCTAACTCGGGCCTACTTTGGAATATCTTTGATTGCCCGACTGCTTCTCAGTCTGAAAACGTGGGTCTTTTCCTCGTCATGCCAATACTTTCTCATGCATTCTTTATTCTTGAACAAGTGGTCTAAATATGAGGTGTGCGTGAATGATCTACCGCACTCCTTGCATTTCTCAAGATTTGATCCACGCTCGTTGTGAACGTGGGTTTGTTCTGTCTTCATCTTCGGATAACATATGAGCGAAAAGTATCTAAGGATTTTCCGAAATCACACGTAGATTGGGTCAGAATTCTACTTCTCGTCATGCATTTTCCGGTGGAAGATTACTCGCTGCCTAAAGCTTTGGCTATCTCGGTCTTCAATCTTTAACCCACAGTAGGGGCATTTCCACTTTTGGATTCCGTCTGGACTGGACAATTGGACCACGCATGTTCAAAGCCGAACGAGGCTTCTCCGAGAACCCGTTGTGCTAGAACACATCCAGTTGCTCTTATTCGATAATGAAACAGTTAAAGCTTCTCCCTTCGGCCGAAATTCGCTATTAAATGTGACCAAGAACTCCTTCGGTTAGTCATCAAGTATGGCCGGTTCCAGTACTACTTCAAGTGTTTAGTAAAGATGAGCAAAATTTCAGAAACTCAGATACTTCAATCGTTATCGGACGCACTCGTCGCTATCGTCAATGAGGACTCACCATCCGTTGTCCAAGTGAGCTCAGGGAGGGGCTTGGGTACCGGTGTAGTTTGGGACAAAGAGGGACACATCGCAACAAGTGCTCACGTCGTCGGAAGGTCATCTAGGATAGAGGTCGCTTTCTCAGGAGGGGAGCGCGTGCCTGCAACTCCGGTTGGCCAGGATAGATACTCGGATATTGCGGTATTGAAAGTCGAAAAGACTCAAACTCTCATGAAGCCGATCACGCGCGGAGATTCCGGAAATCTAGCTGTTGGTCAATACGTTCTCGCCTTGGCTAACGCGTTCGGAGATCGCGTTGCTGCTTCATCGGGCATCATTACAAACCCCGAAGGAAGCGTGGGCGGCCCTTGGTCAGACAAAGTGATAATTACCGACGTTCGCTTGAATCGTGGTTATTCAGGCGGTCCTCTCATTGACGCGGCAGGCAGGATGATTGGAATGAACGTTGCGGTATTCTCAAACAGAGGAATCGCCATTCCTATCAGCGCACTTTCAACTGTCGTTTCGGAGCTTACCAGCAGCGGATCGATCAAAAGAGCGTATCTTGGCGTAGTTTCAAATCCTATCGCTCTCCCAGACGAAGTTGCAAAGGAGCTCGGACAGGATGAAGGATTGATCGTACTTTCGGTAGAGCCGGGAACTCCTGCCAAGAAGGCGGGCGTCGCTATAGGAGACATTCTCGTCAAGCTCGATTCAAAGCAGGTAGAGAGTTTCTACGATCTCCACCGACTTTTGACAGGAGGACTGATCGGGAAGGAAACAAAGCTTTCCGTGCTTCGTGGTGAGAAAATCACCGAGCTCAAAATTACGCCAGTCGAAGCATAGACTATGAAATCGTGGCCAAGCTTCGACCATTATAGAACTTGACCGGTAACCTTGGGAGCGCGTTTTTACACAGCTCCCAAGTCCGGAAAAATGTTAATAGACATTGGAACGGAGTTTCGGAACTCCAAGGCATGACAGATGCACGCGCTCGAATTGAGCAATGTGGACTCTGGCTACAATAGAACTGCTATTCTTCGCAATATTAACTTCATTGCTAAAGAAGCTTCTATCTACGTGGTGCTAGGTCCGAACGGCGCGGGCAAGACTACACTTTTTAGGACGATTGCCGGGATACTGCAGCCTTTCACTGGCAAAATTACTCTTGATGGCGAAAGCGTATCCTCTTCTAAAGAAGTGAGGAAACGCATTAACTATCTATCGCATTTCAACGCAATCCCGGAGGAAATGACAGTGCTCCGCGCTCTGGAGTTTTATGCGAACATTGAAGGAGGAGATGTCGGTAAGGTAGTTTCGCTTTTTAATCTTCAAAGTCTCGCTAACGCGAAATTTTCTGACCTCTCTCAAGGCCAGAAAAAACGCGTGTCGATCGCAAAAATATTTTTACGCGAGAGAGACCTTTACCTTCTCGACGAGCCCACAGCAAGTCTCGATCCATCGGCGGCGAAGGAGGTTCGTGACATAGTGCTGACGCTCAGTAGAGATAAACTCGTGCTCTACTCTTCACATAACCTGTACGAAGCTAGCGATATTGGAACTAATCTTATCCTGATTAAAAGCGGGACAGTGTCCTACTTTGGCAAGATCCAGAGCATAAAATCCAAAAAGTATCGGGTCGGTTTCAAGGCAGACAAGGACATTTCCAGAATCATTGACGCCAAGCTCGGCGAAGGAGGCTACTATGTTCTCAGCGTTTCTACGCCGGAAGAGGCTGGACTCGCATTAAAGAAGCTAGTCGAGAGTGGAGTTCTGGTTACGGAGATGCGGGAGCTCGGAAACCCATTACAGGAATTGTTCGAAAAGCCCGCAATGTAGACGGTTGTCGACCCTACACCTTGCTAACCTTCTTCGACAATCTCTTTGGTTCTTCTCACTTTTGATATTCTATACGAGTCAACGATCCTATTCAGCTTCAACTTTTTCATTTCAATGAGATTATTCGAATTGAAAACTATCACATCCTTTACACCGTCATAATGTTGGGCTCTCAAATCAATTCCATACTTCAAGAGCATGTTGATCAAGGTTTCAACCGCCCTCGGTTTTATCACATATTCATACTCTTCTTCAGAACCGGATGAGTTTCTTGTTTCAAGAATCTTACTGGTCATCGCTTCACAAAACGGGCAAAAAAAATCGTTGATTAATCTTTAGGGGGACTCTTATAGAAGAATAATTTCTAGAACCGCTTGACTAAAATCGCGGTAACAGCGTAGTCTTTTGTTAGTACCCATAGGTTTTGTACATAGACACGCAAAAAGCAATACTCTCGATCCGGTGAAAAATCGAGAATGCCCTTGCATTGGGAAGTGGGATTCTTGAATAATTCGAGGTGGAGATCGGAGGCAACAAATCACTGAATTACGACCATACATTTTTAGTTACAATATCGGCATCTCGTCTAAACAAAGAAAATGCTCGGATCATTCCATCGAGTATGATCGCCGCAAGCGCTTTTCTTATTTATGCGGTTTGCGAACGCGTTAGGGATAAGGAAATTGAAAGAAATATTCCTCAAACTCAGAGTCGAAGTGGATCCTGAAGCGGACCCTGCACCAACTGCAGACGAGGTGATAAGTAGCGTCAAACAACTGCTGACAATAGGCATGGAAGGCATAGGCAGCGTTCCTTTTGGGGTTCGAGACGTGACGCTCATGGACAGCCACTAAGATTTCTGCCAACTTAGCCCGCTTCCACTTGCCGGTATCTATTCCGATCAAAGTCTTAGAGCAATCTGATCTTTGAGCCAGTCTTCTACAACAATGATATCCTTTACTACGCGTATTCTTACGTTCTCCACTCTATCAATAGCTTTCATCTTCTCCCAGCACTTTATTGGCTTTTGCAAAGTTCCCACACGATATTCCGAACGTCGAGAATTGCTCTGGCGTGGTGTCGGAGGCTCCTATCCTGCTGAAAGTGGAGTGAATCTTATAATCAGCAGTCCTTTTCTTTTCTTGATCAGAGCAGAAGACAAGAAAATTGCACATTGAAAGAGTCGGTTGAAACTCAGTCTGCGCTTCGGTTTCGTGCGCAAGATTGATGCATGATTTCAAGGGTTCTTAAACCAACTTTTTCCGATCTCTTCGACCGATTCTCTGATTTCCAAGACAACGAACCCTAAAATTATCGCCGTTGCGATGTAGTCAGCTAAAGTAACGTGCAAAAAGAAATTGACAAGTAATCCGCCAAGCAAAGCGGTGGACATGAAAAAGCAGGTTGCCGATTCGACTGCATCAATTGTGAGGGGCAGAATATTCCCATCATTCCCTATTCTCTTCTTTTCCTTCCAGAGTACTGGCATTATGATCACGGCACCTGCGGCCACGACAATCCCAAGGGGTGAAGCCTCCAGTTTGATTCCTGAGTAGAAGGAGTAGATAGCACCAACAGCTATTATAGGTATTAGGAAGATCAAAAGTGCCGTAGCCAGTTTTTCCGTTCTTTCGGATTCACTTTCAATATTTAAAATACCTCCGCTCAATTTTCTGAGGTAACTAAAGACTGCATAGGCGGAGATAAGCTCAATGACGCTATCTCCGCCAAACGCTAACAGGGCAAAACTCTTGCCGACGATCAATCCCGCAATTACACAAGCGACAATTTCAACGCTCATCCATCCTAGGCTGATATATTCAAGCAGCACACCTCTCCGAACCTGCTTTTCATGCCAAACGATGTGCGATTTTGAACAGCAACAAGGTCTGTTGAAATTGCAGTTTTGACATTCCTCTTGCTTTGCGCACGGTAGACAAGATTCTTCACGGCATCCGCAAGTCCCACAAATATGTTGTTGCAGCATTAAAAAATCACTTATCCAATATTAAGTGGCGATTCGTTTTGGTCTGAAAGATAATTTGATCCAGTGGGAGGAGGACAACCTCCATCTAAATAGCTATAGATTACGGTCCAATCTCTCGTATGTCCCTGTTGATGGACTTAGGAACCACACTTCCTAGATAGAGGTAATTATGAGGTAAGTGTTGAAGGCGAGTATCAGTGCAACTGTTACCAATGCGAGGATTATCGTGGTTTTTCGATTGACGAGCGCGCCCATGAACTTTTTCTTCGATGTATAGTAGACCAGTGGGATCATCGGCAGTGGTATCATCAGGCTCAAGATCACCTGACTGTAGACAAGTAAAGCGAGTGGACTGAATCCCAAAAGAATGCATATTGTCGTGGGAAACACGTTGATGCCCCTTGTGACTATCCTTCTCAGCCACAAGTTCGCCCGCATTCCGGTGAGCCCCTCCATTATAACCTGTCCAGCAATCGTACCGAGCGCCGACGAGGAAAGGCCGGAGGCGAGAAGGGTTAGCGCGAAGAGGATGCCTATTACAGGGCCGTAAATGTGGCTCATTCCTGCGACGAAACTGTTTACTGTGAGGTTGATGTTAACTCCGACACCCTTGTAGAGCGGTATCGCAACGAGCAATATTCCAGCGTTGACAATCCCCGCGATCGTCAAAACTATGATGGTTTCGTTGCGGTGGAATCTATTCGTTCTCTGCTTGTGTTCTAGAGAGTATTGGCGCGGGCTGTCTCCTCCATGAGCTTGGTTTGTTACGATACTCTTGACAGTAACGGGCTGGCTCTCTCCATCGACTTTCTCCTCGATAAGATTCATCTTGTTTTTTGAAAGCCAGGAGTGAACATATAGCGCGTGAGGCATAACTGTCGCTCCGATTATTCCGACAACAATGAGAACTGCATTCACGTCTGGAGCGAGAGGGATAACAGAACCGTAGGCGATCTGCCCCAATGCGGGCTTTACGACGAAGAGGTTGTAGAATATACCCGCTACAAGGATGCTGATCAATAGCGCGAAATATTGCTCTATCAGGCGGAATCGTCTATTCATCATCATGAGCAGGAGTATAACATCGAGGGCACCGAACACTGCGGCGTAGAGTAATGGTACTCCGAAGAGTATGTTTAGCGCAAGGACCGTGCCGAGGTACTCTGCGAGATCTGTAGCTGCCGCCGCAGCTTCAGCGGATAGCCAGTATGGAATTACATACCGTCTCTTCCCATCGAAAGACTTCCGGATGAGCTGGCAGAGGTCGTAGCCGGACGCAATCCCGAGCTTCCCAGAGAGGTACTGGAGGAGCATAGCCATCGCAGACGCAAGCCAAACTGCCCAGAGGAGTGCGTACTTGTAGCCCGCTCCTGCCGCCAGATCTGTTCCGTAGTTTCCCGGATCCATGTAAGCTATCGAGACCATCAATGCTGGCCCGACCCAGCGAGCGAACTGTAAGAAATTGTGTTTGCGACCATGCACCCGTTGCTGAACTGCTTCACCGGTTTCTTCTCCCTGTGGGGGTGAATTCAAAGCCCTGTTCCAGGGAAACTTCATTACAAGGAACGATGGAAACCCTAGATATATAAGTTATATGAATCTAACTTTATTTCTAGCATATAATAAGACTCTGCCTGTCAAACTTGGTCTTGAGCACAAAACACCACTAGAACTCCCAAGAATCCTAACCGGACAAGAATCAGACCTGCACAATTCACGATGCATCTAAAATGAGCAATGTTCTATCTTTTTTCAACTAAAATGCGGGGGGTGGGATTTGAACCCACGAACCTCTAAAGGACGAGGTATCCCATTTGTCATGAAAACCTGAGCCTCGCGCCGTTGACCAGGCTGGGCGACCCCCGCTAGATGCGATCAAGATTTCGGAAAATTAGCTATAATTGCTTTGCAACGACTTTCGAGATTTACGCGTACTCGGTCTTGTCATCTATCTTGGCGAGGCTAAACGCAACCTTCCGGTTGCGACAAGACTCGCATTTCCCACACTGTTTTTCTCCATCTAGATAGCAGCTCCACGTTCGAAAGATTCGCTCTCCAAGGATTCCATATGAGACCTTCAGCATTTGATCCTTTGTCATTCGCGCAATGGCGGGACTCCAAAGTTCGATTGGTGGGTGAGATTTGGATTTTATTGCGTCAATGTCTCCAAGGTTCAAAGTTTCCTGGATGCTCTTTGCAAACTCGGGGCGACAGTCCGGATATGGTTGGTCAGTAAGGTGGGCCCCATAAGCCAGAACCTCGGCACCGATCGCGAAAGCGTGGGCGCAAGCAATCGTTAGAAAGACAGCGTTTCGAATCGGAACTATGATGTTTGCCTGAAACTGCGAAGGCATTTCCTTGGTTTCATCAGTCAGGACGTTCGTCTTACCATAGAGGTCTTTCATGAAGGAAATGTCGACGAACTTGTGCTCTTTGGCGGAGAGATACTCGCCCATCTCTCGCGCTCGTTTTATTTCCTGCTTTGCTCTTTGTCCGTAATCGAAGGTGAGCAGGTTCAATTCGTACCCCTTGCTCTTCCAGTACGATGCTACTCCAGAGCTGTCAAGGCCTCCTGAAATTATGCACAATGATTTCATTTTTACTCTACTCTGAGAATACAGTTCTACATAATTCCAGATCAAGTTCCCCTCTTGTTACCATACAGAATTATCTGAAGCCTAGTCGTGAATCTGAAACCATTAATCTTGCAGATGGCAGACAACCAAGCATTTTTCTCTAGAAGCTCGTGCTCAGACGAAGCTTCGGGCATTAGAATTACTCTCGACCTCGGAATCTGGTACTTGGCGATCAAGTTCATAATCTCGTTCAAGTCTTCATCTGAGCTGACTACGTACTTGAAGTAGGCGTTGGGAAGTTTTCGAAAGTAAGCGTAGGCTTCTGATCTCTCTCTGCAGTCAACAGAGTTTTCAGAGTTTGAAGTTTTTGGGGATACATTCCACTGGCCGATACTGTTTACGAGGGGTTCTGTCGGGACAATAGTTCCGTTCGTTTCAATTTCAAAATCAAACCCACATTGTTGAAGTGGCGGAAGCAAACTTGCGAGCTCCGATTGCTGTAGCATCGGTTCTCCGCCGGTTATTACGAGATGCCTGCAATCGTACTCCTGAATACGTTCGCAGACTTTGCTAACGTTCATCTCTTTCACTTCCTTGTTGTAGTCGTAACGCTCCCAGTCCCAGGTGTATCGCGAATCACACCACGAACACTGCAGGTTGCAGACCGCGAGTCTTAGAAATACGCTGGGAACCCCGATATTAGTCCCCTCTCCTTGAATCGAATAAAAAATCTCACTGACTTTCATATTTTTGCAACACCGTCAGCTAGTGTCCATTATGCGAAAAAAGTACGATTTTCGCTTTCTAGTAGTTCTTGTTATCCGCATACCTGTAATGCACTCCGGGATTTCTATAGCGCAACGAAGGCTGTGACGACCACGCGCTATCTCTTTAGAGACGAAAGAAAACGGTTTTTGCCGCTCTTAAGTCAAACGGTCAATTAATGGAAAAAGCATCCCAAAACGCTGTTAAGCTTTGGATAATTCGGATTTTCAGTTCTGGCATTGAGAGCAATTTTCCTGCCGAAGTTTAGAGTTTGCCGACAATGACCAAGGCAAAACATCTGGTTGTCGTTGGCGATAGCCGCGAGATGGACTTCGTACGTGACAATTCAATCATGGTTTGCGTTACTTCTCCCCCCTATTTTAGAAGAAAAGAATACGAAACCCAGTACTCTACATACGAAGAATATCGCCAATATCTGAAGCAGGTCTGGACGGAAGTTCACAAGAAGCTTTCCCACTCGGGATTGCTCTTTGTAAACATTGGCGATTCATTTGATAATCAATTCAAATCGCACGAGATTGCGAACGATATACTAGATTGCGGTTTCAATTTGGTGCAGACCGTGGTCTGGGTCAAAGTTCAACATTCCCCAGTGCAGGGCGACAAACATCTAAACCACCTTTACGAATACATCTTCATCTTCTCAAAGGCCCAAGATTACTCGTTGCAGAGGCTCGCAATCGGAATACCGTACAAGGACAAATCAAATATCGGACGCTGGAAGGTCGCCAAAGATGATCTGCGATGCCGCGGCGACGTGTGGTTCATCAATTACGAGACCGTTCAGAGACACTCGCAAAAGCTGCACGAGGCGATCTTTCCGAAACAATTGCCAGAGTTGTGTATCAAACTTGCGAGCTCGAAAAGTTCTGATACGGTGCTCGATCCTTTTCTCGGTTCCGGTACCACGATTCTTGCTGCGGCAGATCTTGGCAGGAGCTCAATCGGGTACGAAATCAATGCGTCCTACGAGCGGATAATTAGAAGGAAACTCGCCAGTGTCGAAAATTTAGAAGTCATTCGTGCGGTGTCTAACTGAGGACGATTTCTATCCTCTTGTTCTCTTTTCCCTTGTTCTGGGTCTTTGTAATTTTGATCGAGCCAACTTCGCCTGTTTTTGCGACATGAGTCCCTCCGTCTAGCTGAGCGTCAAAGCCCACAATGTCGACAATACGCAATTTGTCTAGACCCTTTGGGAGAAGATCGGCGGAAAGTCTGTGGAGGTCCTTGCTATTATGAGCCTCTTCCGAGCTCATCCAGTACGTCTTCACTTCGTGGTTTTCGCTCACCACTTTGTTTGCATCCGATGCTATTACATCAACTCGGTCCTTGCCGAGGTTGTCTAGAGCAAAGTCGAGCCTTGCGCGATCAGAATAAATTTGTCCGCCCGTGATTCTTGCGCCGAATTTCAGAAAAACTACCCCTGAGAGTATGTGCAATGCGGTATGGTGGCGCATGTGCGAATACCTGAGCGGCCAGTCGATTAAGCAGTGAACACTCTGACCCAAACGGCTTCTCTCTATCTGAGTAGAGAGTGTGTGCGCTACTATTCCATCTTTGGAAGAATCGACAACTTCGAAGGTGCTTCCATCTTGTAGCAAAATTCTCCCCCTGTCCGAAGGCTGCCCTCCTCCCTTTGGATAGAATGCAGTTCTGTCGAGGACTATTGAATTAGGTTCCAGGATCTCAATGATCTTGGCGTCAAATTCCTTTAGGTAATGATCGTAAAGGTATAGGAGCTCGGTCATGAGCAGAGCGAGTTTTTCCTGAACTACCTATATCTCTTGTTACGAAAGACAATGCTCAAATAAACTTCGCAGACGGTCTTGAACAATGGCCAGTCCGTTGGGTGAGGAACCCGAAATGTACAAGGTTCTCGTTTACAATCAGCTCTCTCCAGAAGAAGTGGCGAGAGCCAACATCGACATCAAGAAAGTAACTTTCTGGGATATTTCTGCCAGTGTCCCGGGACAAACGGCGGTGGACGATCCGCACATTTCCGTCTACTGGTACGGACCAAACGTTTCTTCGGAGAAAGGGCTGATAGTCCACTTGAAAGGCCACAAGCTTGATGCAAAACACGTCGAACCGATCCAGGGTGTTGTCTCCTCGATAGTCGGCGGTACTCCCACGAGAAAGGACTTGGAAACGGAATTCAAGAATTTTACGATGAAAATAAACTACGTCTCCATAGCGAATGTTGCGAACGAAATCCAGAAGGCTGGAAAGCTAAAATGTGAATGCACACTCGAATATGAAATGATCACGAAAGAAGAAAAGGCTCAATCAACACTCCCAAAGATAAAGATTCTGGGCGAAAAGCCGTTACAGAAATAATTTTCACCTAGTTGTGCTACTTAATTTTATATTTCCGCAATGCCAGAAGTAAAGGGATTTTTGGCTATGCAGGTTACGCCGGTCAGTGAATACTGGGGATCAATCCTCGAGTCTGGCGCGACCATTTACGCTGGCTTGATTTACAGGGTTCCGCCCAGACTCTGGAGACCTCTGCTTAGCATTCAGAGGGAACTCAAGGAGGCTGACCCACGCCAGCTTTATACGAACGCAGGAAATTTTCATGTTCCTGTCAAAGGACTGGGATACCTCGGCGAAGAAATAGATCAAATCAGGTATGAACAAACGCTTTCGAAGATCAAGAAGATCCTTTCAGAGTTCGATTCGTTTGAGATCAACATAAGAGGCTTGGACGCGTTTCCGACCGGCATTTATGCCTGCATAGAGGACGGCGGCAAGTTTCAACAAATTAATGAGAGGATCGCGCGCGAGTTAAAGGGAGAAATCGATTCCAGTAGGTACGACGCCGAATCTTTTGTTCCGCACGTTACGCTCGCTTCTTTCAACACAAAGGAAGTGACGAAACTCCTGAATAAGATAGAATCGCAAGAGATAAAGAAATACCAATTCGGAAGGGCAGGCGTTTTCGAAATCGAGCTCGTCAGGACAAACCTGATACTTGCTCTTGGGCCCGAGGAAACCCAAGACAGGGCTTACAGTTACTTGCGTTCGTTCTGGCTCGGCAAGTTCAAACGCTAGTCAAGTTGTGCATCGTCTTCAGGTCTTCAGAAAAACTCTGCAACTCAGGAGGAATCAGAATCTGAATAGGATCCTTTAGGGAAAGACCCTTTGATTTTTTCTCATTCCATACCACGCTATTAAAATCCAGCAGTGCCTTTTCGTACTTTAGAAAATCATGGTTCAATTTTCCTGCGTCCGGAAAGCTCTGCTTGTGGATGCTTTGATCCGAGAAAATCTTCAGCCATAGAGCTTCTGTGATGAAAGGACATATCGGCGCGAGCAGTAGAAGTATCGAGGCAAGACACACACGGAGCGTGTATCTCGCAGACAGAATCTCATTCTCGTTAAAACCTACGCCATAGGCTCTTCCCTTTGCTAACTCGACGTAGTGAGCTGCAAAAACGTTCCAAGTAAAATCTCGAATTCTGTTCGCGGGGATGAAGAAATTGTAATCCTCGTAACCCGTAAGGCATTCTTCCGTCAGCTTTGCAAGCTCCGCGAGAATCCATCTGTCGCTGGAAGAAAGTTCTTCGTAAGCGGGCGTCCTGCCGGTCTCCTCAAAGCCAGCGATAAAGCGCGAGATGTTCCATAACTTTGTCAGAAACTTTCCGGGACTGGCAATTTTCTGCTCAGAACAGGAGTAATCGGAACCGACCGAAGCTTCCGATGCGATCCACAGACGAAAGTTTTCAGCCCCGTAGCGATTCAGCATTACAATCGGGTCGATAACGTTCCCCTTGCTTTTGCTCATCCTTTCACCTTTTTCGTCGAGTCCCCAACCAGTCACCCAGACATCTTGCCACGGAACTTCGTCTGTAATACCGAAGCATCGCACTATGCTGTAGTGCAGCCAGGTGCGGATAATGTCCTTACCCTGCGGCCTTATCGTCGCGGGATACGTCTTCTCGTGAAATTCAGGGTCTCTCAGGTAATTTGTAACATACAATGCGCTGATGCTCGAATCCATCCAGGTGTCAAAAGTTCTGACGTCGCCCGTGAATTCGGAAGAACCGCATTTACATTTCGCGCCTTGTGGCGGCGGATTCTTCCACGGTTGATAATACGGTCCCGGAGGCGGCAGATACGGTTCTTCACATTCTTTGCAGTACCAGACAGGCACTTCCGTCCCGTAAAATCTTCTCCTCGATATCGGCCAGTCCAGAGCTACTTCGATCCAGTTGAGCAGGATGGTCCTGTGCATTTCAGGATGGAATCGGAGACTCTTTGCGATCCGTTCAAGCTCGGGTTTCATGTCTAGGACTCGCATGTAATACTCGTCCATCGGAATGATCTCGATTGGAGTTCTTGACCTCTCGCACATCGGAGTTCTGTGCTGGATTTCTTCCACTTTGGCCAGGATGCCCGCAACTTGCAGCAGTTCGATCATCTTGATTCTCGCCTGTTTTATTCTAAGACCTTCAAGCTCCTTACCAGCAGTCGGTAGCATGCGGCCGTTCTCTCCGATCGCGATTATTTCTTTGAGATTCAATTCCCGGAATAGCTGGACGTCGTGGTAATCCCCGTACGAGCAAACCATCACCGCACCAGTACCAAATTCCTGTTTAGCAGAACTGTGTGCAATAATGGGAACTTCACGATCATAGATCGGAACAAGCGCCGTCTTTCCCACCAGGGACTTGTACCTCTCGTCCTCCGGATTTACGATCACGGCCTGGCACGAACAGATCAGCTCGGCTCTTGTACTCGCTATCGGAATGAAAGTTTCAGGATTATCCTTTATCCTGAATTTGAAATGCGCAAATTTGGTTGGTAACTCTTCGTAAACGATTTCCGCATCTGCGATAGTAGTCCCGCAATCGATGCAATAGTTGCTGGGCCTAGTTCCTTCGTAAATTCTGCCGGCCTTCCACTGCGAAATGAAAGTCGCCTGCGTGAGAGCACGGTACAACTCCTCATCCGTTCTGTATTTTTCTGCGTAATTTCCAGAGTAACCCATGAGTTTCAGCGTCCGAATCATTTCCTGCTCGAGGTCATCGAGCGCAACTTTGCATAGTTCCAAGAATTTTTCTCTAGGAGTAGTTTTGATGCTCACGTTGTATTTTTTTTCGGTGTATAGTTCGACTGGAAGACCGTTTCTATCCAGCCCAAGAGGAAAGAGCACCTCGAACCCGCGCATTCTGGCAGACCTTGCGATCATATCAATCTCAGCGTAGTGAGAAGCTCCCCCGACGTGCCACGGCCTCCCTGAAGGATAGGGCGGAGGCGTGTCCATGACGAACAGAGGTTTTGACGAATTGATGTCGAATCGTCCGATACCGTCTTTCTCCCACCCGCGAAATATTTCCGCCTCAAGAGATTTGTCCCACGACTTCATATCCGCTAGCGGATTTGTATAGTCAGCCAAATCAGACCCTATACCTCAAGATTGCGGAGATTCCCCCGAAGTTTTTCATCATCGCACCGTCTTCTGTCTTTGATGAAATCACCTCAACGTTGGCACCTGAATCAATTGCGGCGTCCGCGAGATAGTCGACAATATCTCTCTCGGTGATTTCAACTTCGTTCGACCCGCACTTTTCGCAGATGAGCAGTTTCTGTTTTTCACTTACCAACTGTGAACGCTGAACGAATTTTTCAACGATATTTCCACATTTCTTGCATGTCGCCTTTAGGTACAGCGTGTCGGCGTCGTCGTTGATCAGAATCGTATCTACCGCGGCTTTCTTCAGAGCCGCGAGAATGTCTTTCACTCCGTAGATTGCCAGCCCGCTGTCAGAATTTATTTCCCTGAAAAAGCGCTGCACCAATTTTTTCTCTTCTACGACTCTGACGTTCTCAAGGAGCTTTCCGGATTTCTCGATCGTTTCCCTGACTCCTTCGCGCCCGGCGTACCCGGAATCCAAAATGCCCACTACCACATTTTGAAGCCGGTAATCGAGATACTTGTCCCTGACAAATTCATCCTTGGTTGGTCCGGGACCGCCGACAATCAAAGCCTTGATCTGGTATTGCTCTAAAAACGACTTCTTCGCGTGGTCGGCCAACCTGCTGAAATAGTCGGTCAACTCCATTTCTCTCAGGCGTTCATATCGGCGGGCGGATTGCCCTCCTTTCTTAGTCTTTCCCGAGACGCCGGAGCTCATCGTGTCAATTACCTCCCAGGAATCTCCAGAGACGATGCCTAAACCGGCCTCAGTTGCGTCCATTGAAATTACGCCGATGACGTCCTGCTCTCTCAGCATTTCTCTAAGAGGATCGAGATGGAAGTGATCGTCGCAACGGTAAAGGAACACGGTGACGGGCTTTTGCGGAAGCACTTCGTAAAGATCTATCGTTTCGTTCCCCGGCCCGCCGGGACCCGGAATCGCTCCGCAAAAAATGACCAGCCCGTTCTCTGGAGTCTGCTTGTAAAGGCGAAGTCTCGCCATTGTTTTTGTCAAGGCATCCTGGACGTGGCTGCGCGTGACGTCGGATTTGATGTTGGATGCGGTTCCGCTCTCCTCCCTGAGCGCAGAAATTGCCTCGTGAATTGGTTTTTTGGGTGGGAGGTAGAGGCTTACGAGCTCAGTTCCTCTGCCCGTCTTGTTTGAGAGGTCTGACAGGAGTTTTCTGATTCTGTAAAGCGCGACGGAATCGAATTTCTTACTAGTATCTACATTCGGCAAGGAAGAAACACCTCGAATAAAAACGGCAGTCAGCTAAAGCTCAGGCGCAAGATATAGGGCAGAGCGTGCAAAGACATTTGGTTTGTACAAATGCCAATTCCCAGTCTATGCTTAAAAAGGCAACGCATGAAATCTGACAGATCTTGTGGCTCTTTTTCGACATTGGCGAAACGCTCCTTTCCGAGAAACGTTTTCACACTGTTCGAAACAAAGGTCTATACAATGTATTGAAATCTCATAGGAAAGATCTTACGCCCAACGCCTACGATGAGGCTCACAGGCGCGCAATCCTTTGCCGTCCCGAAGGAGAATCGTCTAGGGTAAGAGCGATCGCGCGCGAGGTTTTAGGGGAGAATGAATTTTACAAGGCAGTTCTGGAATACAGGGAGAAAGTCGGCCACCCCCTATTGAACAGTCTCGAAAAGGATCCCAACAGCTTCTTCCAACCGTACCCAGAGGTTCGGGAGGTCTTGGCTTACCTGTCGAAAAGACATTCGCTGGCAGTGATCGCAAACCAGCATAGAAACGTGAGAAATCTCCTGGAGAGAACGTGGGGACTAGCATCTTATTTCCAATTTATGATACTCTCGGAGGAAGTCGGATTCAAAAAGCCCGATCGAGAAATATTCCTTCTGGCGCTCGACAGGGCCCGCGTAGATCCGTCGGAAGCTTGGATGATCGGAGACAGAGTCGATACAGACGTCGGACCTTCACGTTCTCTGGGAATGAAGGCCATCAAGATTAAACACGACTCCGAGATGTCGGTAATCGAACCGATATCCGACAACGAGGAGCCCGATTTTCAGTTCATTGACTTGAAACCGCTGCTAAACATCTTTTGACGAAAATTCGCAAAACTTTTCAACGTAGCGCTTCGTCAAGGTACTCGCGTAATCCAAATCATTGTCGCTTATGCCGGGAACTCCGCACATCATCATCAGAACTTCTGCGCTTCTCTCGGTCACCTTGCTTGAATCGGAATCTCGATACGGATAAACGGCTATCAGGTTCCGGTTTGCCGTGTCCTCGATTACGATCTCGACGCCCGTGAGTTTGATCGCTGATACCATGCCAATGCCGTGAAAGGATTCACCTTCGATAGCCGTTCGCATTAGAAGCAAGTCTTTGGAGATTGACGACAGGTCGAAGGCAGCAATAGCCAGGAAGCTTTCTGCCGAGGCGATGTTATACGAGTCGACGAGCGTATTGATCGTCGGAAGATCTCTGCCGCCTAAAATTCGCCTAACCAGCGCTTCCCCTGCCGGCCGCGTTTTCGTTGGATCGATCCCTACCTTCCAATAAAAGTCTCGATAGGCTCGAAAAATGGAGACGCTCTTTATTTCGTCTAGTGACCTAACCTTTTCCCGGATTTCCTTTTGTTTTTGTCTTTTGAATTCCTCCGGCCGCCGCTCGGTCTTTCTTATTGCGAGATGATGGAATTCAAGCTCCTCGACTCGAAGCCCGGGGAATGCTCGTTTAAGATTCTCGTCGATTTGCAAACCCTCAAGCTTCCCAGTCGAAAAGACTTTTCTGTCCTTCATCCTTCTTGAGGAGGCTCGACACTCGAACGCCGATCAGCCTAACCTTTTTTCC
>JASHPO010000146.1 GCA_030038075.1 Nitrososphaerales archaeon
AACCAACTTTTTCCCGAGGTTTCCCATGGCGTCAAAGTCCAAGCTCTTCATCTCCTCTTGAGTCAAGGGTTTGGCAGTCTGTTATTCTGCTTTCCTCTATTAAATATTGAATATAACTAAACGGCTAGAGACGCACGTAGATTGTCTAATACCGAGTGTGGTGGAATAGGTGAGATGGGAAATGTACGCGGAGATCGAGATTGACGAAAGAGGTAGGGTTGTCATTCCACGAGAGTTGAGGAAGTTGCTCAATCTCATACCCGGCGCAAAAACTCACGGTCGAAGCAGGAAACCATAATTCTCCATACCGTATTTGACCCAGAGGAGTTTATCAAAGAAATGAAAGGCTTCGTGTCTGGATCGAAAAACCGGAAGAATCGAAGGAAATTCTGGGGTGTATTGATCCCTTAAAATATTTGTGCGGATAAATAACCGGAGAGCAGTGATACTTCGAGTCTCCAACAGGATCATTCCAAAACTCAAGCGAAAGTAATCGAAGTTCCAAGTTCAGAAGCAGATAAAGCATCCAACAGAGTTTGACCGAGCGGCCGGCGAGATCTTCAAGGGGTCAAAGACAGCGGCTGAACTCGTCGGCGAAGGCAGGTATCGATAGATCTTTTCGAAAAAGAAGCCTACGGCGAATATACCGCCGTCAGGCTGATTGTTGTATTCGTGCTGGGAATGTTCACCGTCTCCGCTCCCGTAGAACCATCGTTCTGCCAATGGTTGAAAGTCTCTGACCCATAACTATCCGCGACTACTTGGTAGGTTTGGCCGTTGCCCACGGGGAAGGTACACGCGGAGAAGCAGTAGGCGACCTGCGTACCGCCTTGGAACAAGGCGATGTAGTAGCCGGTTATAGCACTACCCAAAGAGTTCACCGTCGAGACGCTGATGGTAGATGTTGTACAGTTGTACACCGCCGTGTACTGGGTGTTGTTTGAAACGTCCACCGTTCTATAATATGACGTGTTGCCCGTGTCCGCCCAGTAGGCAAAGTTGCAAGACTGGTAGTTGTCCACCTGCACGATGTAGGTTTCGCCGTTGTTCACATTGAAGGTTGTCGGCGTGTAGCCGGTCGCAACAACTGTGCTGCTCTGATTGAGGACGGTATAGTAACCAGAAATTGTAGCGCCGCTTGTGGTTTGGCTTGTAATCGTTAGTTGCGAAGAATTGCTGGGAGCGCAGGGAGCAAAGTACGCTCTTTCGATTAGTGTAGTGCTGACATTTCCTCCGACGTAGATGCTGAAATAGTCACTCGGATCCACGGTATTCCAATTTACAAAGCACTCGTTGCCATAACTATCGATGTAGATTTGATAATTTACGTTATTAGTGATGTTGAAGCTGCACGTCGAGAAGCACGAGGCTATGACGTTTGTGGTCTGCAAAAGCAAGGCATCGTATCCACTAATGGGAATCCCTGCCGTGGTGAACGCTTGTATTTCCACGGCTGATTGCGCTTCTTGTTGCGCGTGCGTATTCAGAGGAAGAATTCCAAACATTGCAACAAACATCAGAGAAGCCATGAGAAGACTTGTGGCGGATTTAGCTCGAAGACTAGCCGACATACTATTCAACGCCCTAAGCTTGACCGAAGATATTAATACAAACAGTCGGCTTCTTAGAGTTCGCCCGTTCCTAAAATTCTACCGGAAAAAGGTTTGTGACGCGATAAGGGTTGTCACCTAAGCGGCTCAGGAAGCTTTCAAGGCATTCAGTATTTTTCTATTGCAATTCCCTGAACGTGCTTGAATTCTTCGACATTCCTAGTCACGATTGAGGCTTCATGCACAATCGCGGTGGCGGCAATGTAAAGGTCGTTGATTCCAACGATCTGACCTCGCTTTCCAAGCGAAGCCTGTATTTCAGCGCTTCTTAGCGCAATCTCGCGCGTCAGGGGCAATATCATGAACGCAGCAAGTTGTCTCTCAGCCGCATCAAGTTTTGCAGAAAGTAGTTCCCTCTCCTGAAAGTATCTCATGTGTATTCCCAGAAAATATTCATGGATAGAGATCACGGAAATTGCACCAACAGAACCTTCGGCGTCTACGATGCTTGCTACTTTCTTCGCACCTTCGTCCGACCGCGTCAAATCGATTATGAATGATGTGTCAAACACTCGCAAGAGAATCTATCCGTTCCCAATCAATTTGCCCGCGGTCCTTCTCTGGGCCTTGTTGAGAATTTGGCGAGTCTTTGCCCAATCCTCAGGACTCAATATTTGGTCTCCAACTAATTGAGATAATTTTGGTCTTGTCTCCAAGCTACGCTTTATTGCCGATGAGAAACTCTCACCAGGCATTCTGGCCTTCTTCAATTTCTTGTATACCTCATCAGAAACCGCGATAGTCTTTGCCATGTTCAATCATATACATATCTATATGATTAAAGCATTTTTGCCAAAGTTCTTCCGGCATAAACGCTGTCGCGATGCCAAGACACGGACAAAACTCTCAACATCGAGCCCAAGATATGCTTTTTTAGATGCGGGTCTGATCCTCTCTTTGGTTTAAGTTGGCCTCATATCATAAGCGAAACGAACAAAAAGAAGAGGTAAAAGGACACAACCATCCGTACAGCGAAAAATGCGGTCCGCACTGTCCTAGGAACGAGCATTACAAAGGTCCGGTTAAGAAACTGGGCTTTCCCAGAGGGAAAAGCTAGCGTCATTTTATTTGGTCAAGGTTCCAGTTTTCGAATCGCGCGACTCTCAACGGACGTATGAAGTGAGAATTGGTTCATGAAGCTCAGATTCTAGCAGCTCATGCAAGAAGCGACAGGATAACCAAGCAAAACCAAGTCAATTACAACAAGCGCCATTATGACTGCTGCCAGAAGGTCTTGCTTTCGAACTGAAAGGAAAGCAAAGACGGCAAGGTCGATAACGACACTCGCGGTAAAGATCCATCCTGAAAGGGGACTAGCTAGATCATGTAAAGATGTCTGGAATGATTCGATTGCATAAAGCAGTCCGATTATTCCAGCCAATAACCCAACGGCGAAAACCAGCCACTTTGTTCTTTGCCTGGAAGATTTCAATATCGATGCTATCATGAAGCTCAATGTTAGAGATCCATACTGATTGATTCTGATTAATAACAAAGCACGGATTGAAGAAGTTGTCGAGTTGTTATGGTGATGCTCGAGAAACATTTAAGACGAATTTCAAGGCCATAACAACATGGCAAAAGGGAGAAGGAATGAACGAGGAATTCCAGCGGATCTTGGATGAGGTACTGGTGAAGGACTACGCGATCCTGCGCGCCCTTTACGAATACGATCTAAAATCGCACGAACCCAGCGGCGAGATTAGGTAGTGATCTTTTCACAAGGATCTTTCTTTCCCGCTGGTGTTTCCATTACCTCGTAAAATTTTCTTTTGCAGACAATCTGTAGGAACGACAATTCAGAGACCTACCGCGAGCAAATTTCTCACTCTGGCAAGCGAGCGATGGCACATTGTGTCACCGTGAGGTTCCCTTATCCGGAATTCGACCGTCTCGAAAATCTGAACAGCAACGTTGAACCCAGAAGCGATCCAATTAAAGTGGCGAATATTGAGCCGCCTAGAAGACTTTGCGTCGTACTCAGTGGGATGAAGTTGAAGAAATTGTGATGTCTTCCCGGAGTCGTACGACTTGAGCTGGAAGTTGTAGTACTCGTTGTAGACGTGTATGCTGATGTCGTACTGGTAGATGTTGAACCGCTGTAAGATGTAGTTGTTACGGTCGAAGTCGTTGTGGCGGTCGTCGGTGTTGACGAGGAAGTGGTCGTGGACGTAGCACTAGTTGTCGTCACAGTCTGAGTTGTGGTAGGTTGCTGTGAAGTTTGAGTAACTGTGGTAGTGACTTGGGTCGCGCTAGTCGTAGATGTGGTTTGAGTTGTGGTAGTAGTTGTGTTGGTCGGTGGAGAAGTGGTGGAAGTGGCGGTTTGAGTCGTTGTGGTGGTAGTAACGGGTGTAGAGTAGTACGCAATAAGCGTAGTTTGCTGGGAAGGCGTTATTGTAATATTGCTATCCGTGCCGCCGCCCTGCCAGTAATTGAAAATGTAATCACCGTAGTTGCTCACGGCGACGCTGTATGTTGCGCCGACCGTTGCGTTGAAGACAAGAGGCGTGTAACCCGAATCGACTATCTGATCTCCAGCCGCTACTTCTGTCCACATCCCGCTGAATTGCGTGCCGTTCAAAGCAGCTGATTCAACCGCAAGCGGAGCATACGCCGGTTCGCTCGAGCCAGTGGAGAAGTAGGCTGCCAGTGATGTCTCTTGAGTCGGGGAGATAGTAATGCTCGCGTTAGTACTGCCTCCAGTCCACTGCGTGAAGGTGTAGTTCTGGTAATTGTCCACGGTGACCACATATTGCGAGCCAACCGTCGCGTCAAATTCGAGTGGGGTGTAACCGCTGGCGATCGAGTTACCGCCGGACTCGACTGTGGTCCACATTCCGCCGAATAACGTTCCGTTAGTGTAAGCAGAGTTAACCGTGACAGTGACAGTAGCAGAAGCAGAGTCAACCTCGCTCATTTCTGCTACAAGGCTAGTGAAGTAGCTCGGAAGCACGTCGTATGGATTCGGCAGTGTCGCGTCCGTCATGTAGAGCCACTGGACATCGTTAGAGACACCGGCGAGGTAGGTCTCGTTGGGCAGGGACGTCGCATACGCAATATATGCGAAATTCGACTTGGCGTACCCCATGCCCGAGCTCACGGTCGAAAGCGAGCTCGGAGTCAGGAGACCCGCCCCTTCCTGAACGCACAGAACGTTCAGCGTGCCGACGTACGCTGACGGAACGCTCGTACCTGGGTTTCCCATGGTTATTGCAAGCCCGAGAGATTGTGCGTAGGAATCGAGCGTAGAATAATAGCCCTCGTTTCCGGGGGCATTGGACATGTCGTCGAACATTATGCCGTTGATAGTGGGATACCATTGGAGATACTGGTTGACCTCGCTCTCCACGCTCGAGATAGAGTCGGTTGCAAATGCCGTGTCAACATAGCCGAGCACGATGACTCCAGCACTCTGGAGGAGCGCAATTCCATTCGCGTAGTTTTGGTCAAAGCTAGACCCCGGACCAGAATCGGGGTTAATTACCGCCATGATGGGCACATTGGGATAGGACTCTGCCGTCTGGGCGACCGTGCTCCACGTCCCGTCGGTAGGATAGGTGTACAAAGGAATTACAATTCCGCTGGGCGACGCGGTGGCGCTAGAATGAAACGAAAGCACCGTGAATAGGCTAGAGCACAACAAGAAAATTATTACCACTGAGTGAAGACTGCTTTTAGAGGATTTCCATAGCATTTGTATCAGAGGATAACTCTAGAAGATTCTTCTAGAGAGATATTAAGAAACAGGAAGCCAAATTACTCATTTGAAATATGTAGGCTGATTTCTCCTTCTGAAATAGCTTCGGGAAAGCAAATGCTCGATACCCTGTCAACCATATAATGCAAAGTCGTTAGAACAGACTGAGGACCGTAATTTCAGATGGGAGAGATCATGTTTTACCACTCCTTGAATCTGTGACCGAGCTGTCCGCTGGTCCTAGACTAATTTCACGCTGCGCCCTAATTGGGCTCGTTAATTCACAGGTTTGAAGAGCTTTAGAATACCCAAGCGAGCTTCTTTTCTGGATCGCTCCATAACGATTTGCTAGAATCTTAGAAATGACACTGATCGAATGTGAAATTGTACAATTGTCTAACAGAAGTTTTCTTCATACGTGATTAATAGCGAAGTCCAGAACTCCTCACTCGTAGCTTGTCGTAGTAGCTAGTTCAGAGAAAGGAGTGGGAGGTTGGATTTCAAACTTGGTGGCAAGCGCAGCTTATACCTCTCCATAATAGCTCCGTCAATAGTGATCGCGATAATAGCTGTCGCAGCTTATTTGTCTGGTACATCTGCCGTCAGTAAGAGCATCGTTCCTGAGTCTACCGGCCCGGCAAATGTACAGATGAACAACGAAACAACCGTATTCACTTCCGCTTCCCCGTTTGCCTCAACGGTGCAGTCAGATCCGCCCTATTCCAGCGCCCCCGCCCCGCCAAACACAGGGATAATCGTTCCAATATACGCGAGCTATTCGCCCAGCCAGCTCGCCGAAGTCGACGAAATCATTCAGGTAAAAAATGAATATCCTTCCGTTCCGATCATAGCCGTGATCAATCAAGACTACGGGCCCGGGCATTCGTACAACGCAAACATTTCCATGGAAGTTCAGCAATTGGAAGCCGCCCACGTGACTGTCTTGGGTTACGTCGCGACCGTTTACGGGACGAGAACCGTCAACTCTGACGAAGTGGACATCTACAATTTCTATAACTGGTACCATGTTCAGGGAATATTTCTGGATCAAATGCCAAACTGGGAGTACACGGGTCCTGACGGTCAGTGGAACTACAACGGGCCCGGCGGAATTTACATTCCCCAGTACTTCGATAACCTGACGAGCTACATCGAATCGCTCGGCATGAATATCATTTTCGCGAACTCTGGCGAAAATGTGCCTGAGAATTTGATCGGTACCGTAGATAGCGTTGGAATTTTTGAAAATTCTTCTATGCCGCCTTTCTTTGGAGAGCAGTCTCTAACCGGCCCCGGCGGCTCGTACCTTAGCTTCAACAAGAGTGACTTCATCTTCTTCAGCTACGGGATCAACTCCATCGATCCATACTACATTGCCGCAGCTTCCGACTATGTGGGCTGGCTTTTTGTGACAAACGAGACGCTGCCGCAACCGTATGATGGACTGCCTTCGTACTTCCCACAGCTTGTGTCCACGATTGCCTCGACTGTCTCGATTAGTGTCAGCTCCGAGCTATCGAGTGGCGCTCACTTGAGCAGCGGAAACGCCAGTATCACGGTCACTCAACCCGACGGCACTACGAGCGAAGGTCGTACTCCGTTCACATTCAACCTTCTTGCAGGTACTAACGTAACGATAACGGCAGAAAATCTCACCGGATACTACTTTAGCCGCTGGAGCGATGGCAGCACAAGTCAGGTCAGAAACGTCACGGTGTCCCAGTCCACGACGCTCGTAGCGTACTATACCACTTCAGATCCATACATATTGCCCTGAGGGACCAAGACCTAAGGAACATAGGAAAATACGAGACTAATATTATCAGCGCTGAAAAATCCCCCAAAAAATGCTAGAGCTACGCATTCGCCTCTATTTTGCCAACCATTCGCGAAATCACTGTAGTTGATTTGGCTGTAACCAACCGCAACGGGCATCAACGGGCATATTCCGGGCAGGTAGAGCATGTAGAAACCCTTCGCAGAAGCGGAGACATTCAAGGTGTAGATTACATAGGTGACTGGAGAAGGACTCAAGCCCCTCGCACCTGGGGCAACTATGCCGCCCGGGGTCGGTACAATTCGGATCAAATTCACCGGAACCACGGACATGTTGTTCTGAAAGTAGATTGCGGGGTTCAAAATCACTGTTACTGGCGCTGGGCCATCGGAACTATACTCCGTGCAGATATTGGCAGTTGTGTTGGGGCTGATCGCGATTGCGGCGAACGATTCCAAACCACTACTGTTAGTGTAGTCTGACACGAGCGAATCCCAGCTCTCCGGGCATTCTTGCAAATACTGCATACCAGTGCTCGTCGATGTCCGGAGCGAAGGTAGAACAACAAGAAATACAGTCGAAACGCTTAGTATAACCACAACAATCGCTACTGAGAGGATTATCCGCGTTCTTAGGCGGGCCATGAGTGGTCTACCACACTTTCTGTATTATGCATTGTTCGGAATTTCTCATAACACGGCCCGGCTGTCAACTTCAATCCCTTTCAAAACTTCAGTTGACTTGGTACGCCACCCATAAAGCCCGTCAATGATCAGAAACTTGCCTATCCAAAATGAGCGGAGTACCGCTAGAAATTGGATCGGCGAAACCCATACCGGTCCAAACTGCGCTGGCGTCGGAATGTGTATCCCTAGGAAAGCCAAGGGCGCCGAAAATCCCCAGACTATGACTAGAGAATTTACAATCTCAAAGGCGAGAAACTCCGAGTAGCGCCTAGTCATTCCTGGGAGCAGTACGAAAAACGGCAGAAGGAGGAGATTCATCTGCGGGGTGCAAACGTATGTGCAAAACAGGAAGGCAAACGTGTAAAGCGAGCTTGTCATCGCAACCAGATTCACAGGGTCAAGCTGCGTCTTTTCCTCTCTGCGCATCCTGAACCCCTTTAGCGAAATTACAACTGCCATAGTCGCGAATAGTCCCTCAAAGATGTAGTGGCGTAAGGGGCTGGTGTTAGTGAAGAATCCCAACATCCAAGATCCTTCCGCATACCAGTTCTGCTCGTAGCTCAGAAAATTTGTAATGACGTTCACGTTGGGAAACTCGAATGGATACTTTACAATCACATGTGACGCGTTCAGGTACGAATGCGGGAACGAATTGAGAACTACGACGGGAACGTATACGGCAAGCAGCGCCCCAAACATTCCGAGCAGAAATTTCGCGCGTCCCTTCCAGCTGCTTTCACCAAAGACCAGTATCCCGAGCGCAGGAACCGCGGTAACCAGATTTGCCGCCGCCGAGAGTCCCAAGAGAGTGCCGCTCACAAGACTCTGGCTTTTTCCACTACGCAGTCCCTCCAAGTACTTGCGCAGGCCGAACACAGCGAAAAAGACGCCAATGATGTACCAGTTCAAAAGCAGCATGAAGACAAAGCTCGGCGTGGCAACCAGAAACAAGAGCGTGCGCTTGCTTTTCTGGGCGATTCCCAAAATCTCCATTATCTTTGTGAGATTGTCGACCAGCAGGAAAGTCGGAAAAAGTAGAAAGATCGAAGTGTAATAGTAGTAACTGCCGAGAAAGTTATTACCCTGTAGCGGCAGGACGTGTCCGAGCATTCCCATTGAATACATGAAAAAGCCTGTAATCACGGGATACTCGACAAAATAGTTTACGTAGGGCAGGCCCGTTCCACAGGGGCCAGAGTAGCAGAACCTATTCTGGTAGACCGTTATAATGTCGCTGTATATCTGGCCGCCCGAAAAGGGGAGATGCTCCCACACGCCGATGAGATAAAAGACACCCACGGCTACAAGGAGCCACGCCTTTGCATGGTCTACAATGTTTGCCCGAATAGCTTTCGCAATATACAATTCGTCTCAAGCAACCCTGGAATCAATGGACGATCAGAGTCGCCATTTTGGTCGGAGTCGCTCCGTCGTTTTACTTGAAGCTACTTTGTGGACAAGCTGTTCTGGTCTTTAGAACACTGCTAGGACGGCACGATTTCAAATACGTTCAGTGCGATTTATGCACATTGGCAAAAGCAAAATCCGTTCTTCAAGTATACTTGAAAATTCGCTGATTCGTGGAGGATTCATATGAGACTCAATAGGCCAACAAGCTTTAGATACGGGGCTGGAGCATTGGCCATTATCTCGTTGATCTGACGTGCCAATTAACGTGATTAGAGCAGACTCTCGAAGGAAAATCGGCTACGGCAAATCCTGCCACCTTTGCAACCGTACAATCTATGACAGCGAATACGTCGCGAGAACCAAAACGAGGGGGACGAGTTTTTACCATTGCGTCTGCGCCATGAGCATCCACTTGATAGATACCGTGAACCTCGTGGAGAGCGGCAATTTGGCTGAGGCTCCTCCGAGGATCTTGTCGCGCGGTCTGCGAAAGAAGCTCATCTTCTTCGGTAACTAGACGATGGGAAAGCGAAAGGGCAGCCTCAAGGAAACGTTAAGCTACGCAATGTATAGAGACAACCCACAATTATATTCAGTGGGCTATAGAGACAAGGATGCGATTAAAAGGGCTTCACTCGCCGACTTTCTCACCAGGGAAGAGTTCTCCGACATTCCCATCACGAGAATCGTCGAGATACGGAAGGAGGAAACTCTGGTCTGGCAAAAAGGACAGAAGGAAGTCAAGCGTTAGTCGTACATCGATTTGTTTGAAGCCGACTTGAAGCTTCCGAGCGAGTCGTTCACGAAATAGTTGATGTTCACAAACTTTGTGTTGAGATCTTTCATCTGATCCAGCAATCCAGTCCGCGTCAGATCCTCCGCGTAGAGAATGCGTTCGATTTTGAGCCACTTTGGAATGGTAAAATCCTCTTGGAGCAGGAAGAGATATTCGCTCTTGTCCAACATGACAAAAAGAGAATTGAAAAGCGATTTCCTGTCTTCAACGCTAGTCCGTTCGTAGCTTTCAAGTTGATCCGGCGAGAGTTCGAGACCGCCCTGTACGGCAATTACTCCTTTTCTCACCTTGGACTCGCTGACCTCTATCGGAAGGTTCTTCAAATTCGCCTTGATGTGGAAGAAGGAATTCAGATCAGGTACGTCGCTGAACGATATGCCTTCCGCGTCCAGCCACTCCTCTATCCTTGCTTTTAGGGCCTGGTGATCATTCGATTCGCTTCCGGGCATGGTCATACTGGGCGAATGACACATTTATTATTATCAAGACCAATGCTTGCCCAATGCCTGAGAAATCTCATACGATAAGACAGGTCGTCATTATTCCC
Source organism: Nitrososphaerales archaeon (assembly GCA_030038075.1). Classification (GTDB taxonomy): domain Archaea; phylum Thermoproteota; class Nitrososphaeria; order Nitrososphaerales; family CADDZS01; genus DATLTL01. Next base: position 10,524 of record JASHPO010000146.1, read on the forward strand.
AACGCGACTCCTCTTGAAGTGTTTAGAGCATTGACCAATACGAAATTGCATTCTGAAATAACGGGCTCACCGGCGAAGGTGAACGCGCGCGTTGGTGCGAAATTCACCGCGTGGGACGGCTACATCTCGGGAAAAAATGTGAAACTTACAAAGGGAAAGAAAATTGTCCAAGAGTGGCGGACGACAGAGTGGGAAGACGAATCAACGCCGTCGTCGATACTTGACATTACTCTCAAACCGGTCAAAGATGGAACCGAGCTCACGATGGTTCATTCAAACATCCCGTCGGCTAAACTTGCAAAGAACTTCGATGAGGGCTGGTATGAGTCTTACTGGAACCCGATGAAGGAGCATTTCAAGAAGGGTAACGGCAAAAAGCGAACTTCGAATTAGCTTAGCCATGCTCACCAGTTAGATATCAATCAACTTCGCGTCGATATCCTTGATTTTCGCAAGTTCTGCATCGGTGGTTAGTATCGTTGCATTCAAACTTCTCGCAGCAACGAGGGCAAAACAATCAGCCAGCGACAGGCGGCTACTGTGGTGACACTTTTCTCGCCCGGCTGAGAGCGACAATTCGAAATCTGTTTCAAGAGTCTGTAAGAGTTCTCTTAGCTGGTAAAAGTGCAGTTTTGCAGTATCTTCTCCGAGCGTTGCGCAGGTCTTGTAATAGAACTCGGAAAGGTTCACTAAAGTAACGTAGCCGTTTCTCCTGTTTGTTTCAACATCGTGAAAATAGGGTCCTGACTCTTTCGTCTCCGCCGAAGAAAAGAGTAAGGACACCGGTGTCAATGACCAAGTTTCTTTTTGTCAAAAAGTGCCTC
>JASHPO010000147.1 GCA_030038075.1 Nitrososphaerales archaeon
AAACCTGCCCCGTTTGTCTGGAACCTTGATTTCGATTTCCCTGTCGAACCTTCCGGGTCTTCTCAGAGCGGGGTCAATTGCATTCGGTCTGTTCGTCGCCGCAATAACAATGACCTTTCCTCTGGCTTCGAGTCCGTCCATCAGCGATAGCAGCTGCGAAACAACTCGTCTCTCGACTTCGCCAGTGACCTCCTCACGCTTTGGCGCAATGCTGTCGATTTCGTCAATGAATACAATGGTCGGCGCCTTTTCCCTCGCTTCTTTGAAAATCTCGCGCAGTCTAGCTTCACTTTCACCGTAGAACTTGCTCATGATTTCCGGCCCTGAAATGCTGATGAAGTGTGCATTGCTCTCGTTCGCGACAGCTTTCGCGAGCAAAGTCTTTCCCGTTCCGGGAGGACCGTAGAGAAGGACTCCCTTTGGGGCCTCAACGCCTAACTTTTCAAAAATCTCCGGGTGCCTGAGAGGCAGCTCGATCATTTCTCGAACCTTTTGGATTTCGTCTTTGAGTCCGCCGATATCTTCGTAGGTAACCTGCGGGACGCCTCTGAGCGTCTCGCCCTTTTCGGAAATCGCGAAAATTGTTCTCTGCGTGATCAGAACGGCGTCAGCCATCGGACTGACTCCGAGTACTTGGAATGTCAGGCGACCACCAAAGTAAGGAATCATAATATTGTCGCCCTTCGTTACCGGTACACTCTCCAGCGCGTCGGCAAGATATCGCTCGTCAATCGGGGGAATTGCTTCTAGCGGAGCAACAACGACCTTCTCTGCGGGTGGCGCCTTGATTTTCTTTATCGTAACAGTGTCTCCGATCGCGACACCAGAGTTATTACGGATCAGTCCGTCAACTCTAATCACTCCTCTGCCTTCATCCGAGGGGTACAGCGGCAGGCACTTTGCTACGGTGCGCCTCTTGCCTTTGATCTCGATAATGTCGCCCGTTGAAGCGTCCAAGGCGTCCATCGCGTCGTAGTCTATTCTCGCGACGCCTCGGCCAACATCTCTGGTATAAGCTTCTAGTACCTTAAGCGTAACGCCCTGCTGACTCAATTCGAGCGATTAACCCCTAGCGGGGACATTAAGGTCAAGTCTATTATTTCTGTCTTTCACATAATCACTTTTTTTGATCAAATCTATAGTGGAAATACTGATTTGTCAAATAATTCTCAATTACTTATCCGGCGCCAGTTTGTGCTACTTTTGATGAATCCTAATATAGTTGGATCGCCCCAGTCCTAGATTCTAGAAATTTTTCTCGATGGTGGATTTTTCTTGTCGCACAGAATCGCAGTATTGGATAGAGATAGCTGTCATTCCAGAAAGTGCAATCTAGAATGCATTTCGTTTTGTCCGGTCAACAAAACGGGAAGCGACTGCATTATCCTAGGGCAGGACGCCTTTGCAGTTATCAGTGAAGAGCTTTGCACGGGTTGCGGCATCTGCGTGAAAAAATGCCCGTTTGAAGCTATCACCATACTGAATCTTGCTTCAGAACTGGGAACGGAAAAAGTTCACCAGTACGGCATCAACACTTACAGGTTGTACAAGCTTCCGATCCCCAAGAAGAACGCGGTCGTCGGCATGGTCGGACGCAACGGAGTGGGCAAGTCCACCGCGCTGAACATACTCGCGGGCTCGCTAAAGCCGAATCTCGGCGATTATGAAAACCCGCCGGACTGGGACAAGATTATCGATCAGTTTCAAGGGACCGAACTAAGGAGTCATTTTGAATCCATTGCAAACGGTTCACTTCGCGTCTCGATAAAGCCCCAAGCGGTCTACCTCATTCCCAAGGTTTGGACTGGAACAGTTAGAGAACTGCTTGAGAAAACTGCAGGCTCCTCTCGTGACGTTTCAGAAATCGCAGAATCTCTTCATCTTAAAGAGAGTTTGGACCGGAACGTCTCAGAGTTGAGCGGCGGAGAGCTCCAGAGGACAGCTGTCGCCGTGACCACATTGAAGGATGCGGACTTGTATTTGTTCGACGAGCCTTCGAGCTACAACGACGTCTTTCAAAGGATGAACGTATCGAAGACTATTTCCGAACTCACAAAGAAGGCTTCAGTAATACTTGTCGAGCACGACCTGTCTTTCTTGGATTACCTCAGTGACTATATTCACATACTCTACGGCGAGGCCGGAGTTTATGGAATCGTCTCCTCGATTCAATCTGCGAGGACCGGAATCAATGAACTGCTGGAAGGGTACTTGCAGGTCGAGAACGTTCGATTCCGAGATCAACCGGTCAGATTTGATATTTACTCTCCGATCGAAGATGACACCGAGACTCCTGTGATTTGTAGCTACGATCACTTGACGAAAAAGTTCGAGAATTTTGAACTGGATGTCGAGCCTGCGGAGATCAAGATAGGACAGGTCGTTGGAATACTCGGAGCTAATGCTCTGGGGAAGACAACCTTTCTGAAAATTCTCTCCGGACTAGAGCCCCCGACATCGGGCAAGATCGATTCTCTTTCGAAGGTCGCGTACAAACCACAATACCTTTCGGCAGAAACTGAGACGGATGTGATAAGCTACCTCAGATCAATAAACAAGAATGTAGACACTGGCCTTTTCCAAACGCAGCTGGTCAATCCGTTGAGCTTGAACAAGCTGTTCGAAAAGCAACTAAAGAATCTAAGCGGCGGCGAGCTCCAAAAAGTCGCGATTGTCGCAACGCTTTTGCAGGACGCTCAGATCTACGCATTTGACGAACCTTCAGCTTTCATCGACGTTGAAGACAGAATAGTTCTTGCGAAAGCTATCCAAAGGTTTGTCAGGTCGATGGGAAAGACCGCTCTTGTGATCGACCACGACATTCAGCTCGTCGACATTGTGGCCGATTCATTGATGATATTTTCCGGGCAGCCAGGAGTCAGGGGGCACGCAAGCAAGCCTCTGGGAAAATCCGACGGAATGAACGAATTCCTGAAACAGCTAGGGATAACTTACAGGCGAGACATTACGACCGGAAGGCCCAGGGTCAACAAGCCGGACAGCAAGTTAGATAGGATGCAGAAGGAAGAAAAGAAGTACTACTACGTCGGCAAGGTTCAAGCCGAGACGGAAAAACCAAGCAAATAGTGTTTTCCTTTCGATGACGATGCTCAAAGAGGCGCTGCGGGATCAACTGAGCGACCTCGAAATAGCCTCTCTCTCCTCGTCCTTTGACGTCATAGGAGATATTGCAATCATCAAAATCCCACCCGAACTTTCTTCGCGGGAGAAAATCATCGGCGAGCAGATTCTCCACAACATGAAAAGCGTGAAGACCGTTCTAAAGCAGGACACCGATGTCAGCGGCGAGTACAGGATTCGAGGCGTCTCGCTAGTCGAGGGCGTTGAGAAGTACGAAACGCTCTACAAGGAAAGCGGTGTTCTCTTTAGAGTAAACGTCGCGACAGCTTACTTCTCGCCCAGGCTATCGACCGAGCGTTTGCGAATAAGATCCTTAGTCTCCGAAGGAGAACGCATATTCAACATGTTTGCCGGGGTCGGTACATTTTCGCTAATTATTGCAAAGACGAAGAACTGCAAGATCGAAAGCGTCGATAAGAATCCTGAAGCTATCAGACTGTGCGTCGAGTCTTTGAAGCTAAACAAGAAGATGAGTGGAACTGTCAGGCCCCTTCTGGAATCGGCTGAAGATTTTGCCGCGAAAAACAAGAGTTCGTTCGACAGGATATTAATGCCTCTGCCAGAGAGATCTTCCGAGTTTCTGTCTCTTGCGATGGCTTCGGCAAAGGAAAAACCGGGGCCTGTAGTGCATTACTATGTCCATGTTTCAGAGGAGGATTATTACAATGAAAGTTGGATTTCAAATCATCTTGATAGCATGAATTTACCGAGGCGTTACAAAGTCACAAATTGGAAACGAGTGAGGGAAGTTGGTCCAAGATACATCCAGGCTGTAGCCGATATTTCACTCCTTTGATAATTCTTAGAATTTCACAGTCTGTCTTTCGTAAATTTTGCTGACCTTCTCCAGTGTATCAATTTGGTAGACCGATTTGTCCGTCCTGATCCGCTTGATTCTTGGAAATCGAAGCGCGTAGCCGCTATCGTGCCTGTTGCTCCTTTGTATCGCGTCGAAGGCGACTTCTAGAACGACCTGAGGCTTTACTTTTCTCGAATAGCCATAGTCCTCGATTGTGATCTGCTTCAAGAGCTTCGTCATTTCCAAAATTTCAGGATCGGTGAGACCGGAGTAGGCTTTGCCGACCACCTTCAGTTCGTCTCCATCCCTCACCGCAAAAGTGTAATCTGAAATCACACCTGCCCTTTTCCCGTGGCCGTATTCCGCGGCAACTATTACGACATCGAGCGTGTCAAGCTCTTTCTTTAGCTTCACCCAGTTTCTTCCTCTTCTGCCCGGAGTATAGGTCGAGGAAGGACTCTTCACGACCAACCCTTCGTATCCCAGCGCCTTGCTCTCTTCAAACATTGCCTGTACCTCGTCAGGACTGGATACGAGCCGCTGTTCGGAGAAACCGAGAACTCCCGTCAAGGGAAGCGATCGCAGTGATGCGATCCTGATCGACAATCTTTCGTCAATCATTGACTTGTTCAAGTATAGAAGATCGAACGCAAAGAATTTGATCGGGACGTCAGCATCAGATCGCTCTAACTTTCTCAGCCTCTGCTGCAGGGCCTGAAATGAAAGCGGCTTTCCATCCTTGAACGGAACGATTTCGCCGTCAAGTATCATCTTGCAAGATGGGAGTTCTTTCACAGTCTGCTCAATTTCAGGAAAGTATCTTGTCACGTCCTCTAGATTCCTGGAGAATATCCTTACCTTCTCGCCGTCAGAGTGGATTTGCGCCCGTATCCCGTCGTACTTGTAATCCGAGATCAGCGGATGCTCCTCGAACTTTTCGTACAGTTCTGTAGCGTCGGCGGCGGAGTCTGCCAGCATGAAGTTGGTAGGTCTGAATAATTCAAGTTCTGCTTTTGCCAATTCATCGTGCCTTGCAAGAACCGCTACCAGCCCGATATCTCCCGTGACCAGGTTGGCATTGCGAATTTCGACCAGCTTCTTCGAGAAAGCCTTGGCTATTGACTCCTCTACGAGTCCCACGACCATACCAATACGCATTTCACCGCCCATTATTCTGACGAGGTACTTTGCCTCAACCGGCTTTTCAATAGCAGAAAACAAACGTTCGATAATTCGTTGCCTTCTGTCAGTCGACCCTTTTCCAGATGCTCTCGCGAGCTCGGTGAAAGCCGAATAGATGCTCCGGAGAGTTGCGTCGGTTTCGACGAAGAGGCTCATATTTTGTCTTCTCTCTTGAGCTACAGTGTTGAGATAATCTTCGATGGCTGATCCGAGATCGCCGTGTTTCATGTAGAAGTTAGAGAGTGCTCCGTCTTTCAAGCCGTAGTAAGTCGAAATCGACTTCCAGATCATAGAGTAACCCACGTTGATTTCCTGCGCCTCGGACCCGGGAGGAAAGATTCTGCCCGCGAGAAAATTGCTCGCGATTTTCATATCCACGTCTGAATTCAAAGATGAGAAATATTCGGCGACGGTCGCGATTTTTTCCAGTTTCTTGGTCGTTGAGCGAACCTTTTCGCACACTTCGGCGAATGTAGAGAATGCGGAGCTTTCTGAAGGCGGAGCCTCGCTGTTCATCGACTGGATGTTCCCAGAAAGAGTTAACTGGCACCAGGCAGAGCTTTGCTCATCAAGTATGCGCCTTCGCCGTCGCGGTAGTACCCCTGATGAGTAGTGATTGTCTGGAAGCCAAGTTTTTGATAGAGGTCTATCGCAGGACCGTTCGAGATCCTGACTTCGAGATAAGCTTCCCTGCACCCTCTCTCGTGCATTCCCTTCAACGACTCTTCCACCAGCGCCTTTCCAACTCCAGCGCGTCTGTTGCCCTCCAGCACGGCGACGGACACGATGTGACCCTTCCTCGCAAGACCGTAACGTTTGGTGTTTGAAAAGCCGTACTCTATCCTGCACATGATGTAGCCGATAATTGATCCTGTTTCATCTTCCGCTGTGAGAAAAGTCTCAGGTGACTCGTGCAACCTTTCCTCAAAGAAGGAATCAGAATAGTGCTCGGGCAGTGCGGACCAGTTGATCGAAATTACCGTCGGGAGATCTTCAAAGACGGCTCTCCTTATGCCGTACTTGCCCACCCTTCTCAAAAACATGTTTTGCAAGGCCGAGAAATCTCCCTAGGAACGTATCTTGGGTTTGCTTCACTTTTCATGGATAAAAACAAATACCCAACCCAACACAAATCTCCTTAAGTCTCGTTCGCAATCATAACGTGAAGATCGATGTCTTCGGCCAGCCCCCAACCCAGAAGCCAAGAGAGCACTCAACACGTCATTGACGCGGTACATCAAAGGTTTCTTGTATCGAGCGAATTTCTTCGCGAAGACTCCGGCATCGAATTCAATCTCGACCCCAATCAACTGGATATCAAATCGAAGTTTGTCTCCCTGATCGACGAGCTGAGAATATCTGGAGATACTGCCGCACTGAGGCGTTCTGACAGAGGATATTATCTTGTGGTAGTTAGAAAACCGGTTCAAAGCAATAAGAAAAGCAAGACACCACTGATTCTATTGATAGCCACTCTGGCCACAATTGCGAGCACCGGCTTCATCATGGCTTACACTTATTCCGATCCTCTCACGCCCCATCTGGGAACTTTGAATGAGATCACGATTGCTTCGCTGTTTACCATTTCGCTCTTTGGAATAGTGGCGATACATGAGATGGGCCATAAAGTTGCGTCGTGGTATCACAAAATGGATTCGTCCTGGCCGTATTTCATACCTGGAATCCCTGGAATCTGGCCGACCATGGGAGCGGTAATTAGCGCAAGAGATCCGCCAATTAATCGCGATTCGCTTTTTGATCTCGGTCTCTCGGGACCAGTTGCAGGCCTTGCTGTTACAGTTATAGTCTCGCTGGTTGCAGTTTCTACCGCAAAGTTAGCCCCGACGAGCATCTTTCCATCTACTCAGACGTTCGGCAGTTCTGATTATTTCACCAATTTCCTTGTCAGTGTGATAAAATCGCCACCTCGCGGCGACGTGATATTCGGGGCAACGTTTTACGTGCTTTATTTCGCCTATTCTTTCGGCTTTCTTCTCACATTCATCAATTTGCTGCCCGCTTGGCAGCTAGACGGCGGCCATATCTCCAACGCGGCTCTCAGTCCCAAAGTTCACCAGTACTTGACATACATCAGCGTCATAATCATGATCTTGATCCAGTTCTATCTCATGGCTTTTCTGATCCTTATTCTCTCGGGCCGGGCTCCTGCTCTTCAGCCCTTGGATAACGT
>JASHPO010000148.1 GCA_030038075.1 Nitrososphaerales archaeon
AATCACCTACCTATTCCGAGATCAGGACAGGCGCCGGAGTCAATCGGCCTCCTCTTTTTCAGTGCGGGCTTTGCAGCTCTTGGTCTGGAGATCTACACGCCGTTTACGACCTTTCTTTCGCGGATCGTCTACATAGTATAGTACGCTTCTGCAGTGGACATTACCAGGGAAAATGTGATCCAGTTCCCCTGCATAGCGCTGGTATCGGTTTTTCCGATGGATTTCGGCGGCGACATTATACTGGACATCGTGGCGGGAGTGCTGTTCTTTTTCTGGTCCCAATAGCCACTTAGGTTGTTGTTCAGGATCAAGGACATAAAGCTCTCGTTACTGTGGCTGGGCTTTTCCATATCTCGCACTTTCCTGTGATTTTTGGGCAGAACAATAATTGCCTACTACGCCGTGCAGCTCGTGCCGCCGCTGGCACTGGGCGCGGCATACTTTCAGCCAAGAAAAATTCCCAGCGGGCTTGCAAGCATTATTATGACCACCGCAGCTATGTGGTTTGTGATTTTTAATCCGACGCACATCGCATTCTTGTTCAACAGTCCACAAATTTCTGAAGGATAATTCTCCATTTGTCGCCACTTTCCGTTTGCCGTATACGAAATTTTCCAAGGCCGGTAATTTCCAATGCGGCAGAATTAACTTTCCTTTAGCTTCCGCGGTACACAAAGTATTTCTCTCGAGATTTAGAATTACGGGAAGAGAGAGATTTGGAAGAATACGACGTTTTGCAATGCGTTGACAAAGGACTCGACCTTCTCGGATCGCACATCAGACAAACAATCTACTGGCGGATATCAATTCTCCACAACTCGGCTCACAGTTGCATAGTTGAAAACCCGGCGGTGTTCGTCAAGATTCTTCACGAGCTTTTCGGCGACAGTTCCTACGGAGTCGAGAAAGCAATTATCAAGGAGCTTCGACGCGTTTTCGAGCTCGAACGAACCGAGACGGTCGATCTAGAACAGGCGCTGCTTTCCGTGCGAAACCAGATTACACCGACTGTTTACGCGAGTTACTGAAAATCACTTTTTCAATTTGTCAAAATACTGCTTGCGGAATTTCGAGACTTTCGGCGCGATCACGGCCTGGCAGTATCCCTGATAAGGATTGTTTTTGAAATAATTCTGGTGATAATCCTCTGCAGGGTAGAATTTGTCAAGCGGCTCTAGCTGGGTGACTGTGGGCTTGCCCCATATCTTCTTCGAGTTGATTTCGCCCATCACCTCTTCGGCAATTTTCTTTTGCTCGGCGTCATGATAAAATATCACGGAGCGGTACTGCGTTCCGGCATCAGCGCCCTGCCTGTTTAGCGTCGTCGGATCGTGAACCGTGAAAAAGACCTGCAGTATTTCCCTGTACGAAATTATCTTGGGGTCAAATGTGATTTGAACTACTTCGGCATGGCCGGTTTCGTCTGTGCAAACATCTTCATAAGTCGGATTCGGCACGCTTCCTCCGGCGTATCCGGATTCGGCTTTCACGACGCCCTTCAACTCTGAATAAATGGCTTCAATGCACCAAAAACAGCCGCCACCGAGCGTTGCAACTTCCATGCTCTAATTTACACACTCTCAAGGTATAAAGGCTTCAGACAAGATCTCTTGCCAGTTTCTTCGGCTGGTTTCTTCTCATGATGTCCGACGAAGTTACAATCCCGACGAGCTCGCCGCTTTTGTCGACGACCGGCAGTTTCGTGAGATTCTCGCTCGACATCAATTCCATCGATTCTGCCAGCGAGCGTTTCGGGCCAATCGTGAGCACGGGCTGGGACATTATCCGCTCGACGTTGATCGTCGTGGGATCAAGCCGTTTCATGACCGCTTCCCTCAAAATGTCCCCCTTTGTCACTATGCCGAGCACTTTCTTCTCCCTTACAACCACGACGCATCCGATGTCGCGATCCATGATTTCTCTCGCGGCGTCAAAGACCGTACTGGAAAGGTCAACCGTCACCACCTTGGTCGACATCACCTTCTCTACTGGAGCGCTCACTGGGAGGTCTGCCGTAATCATCTACCCTTCCGGATTGCAATTTCGCGAAGTAAAATATCTTTACGCACTGACTTCACCTATCAGGAAAACGTCGACAAAATCATTGGGCCGCGCGACGCCTTTGTCATCGACAACGGCAACTCCGTTCGCACTCTTGATCCATCCCGAATACTGCGCCTCGGTCGGTCTCACTATGCTCGCGCTGTAGCCGTCGGACGATTTCTCGACCTTCACGCGGACAAAATGAGTCAATCCGAGCTTTCCGCTGTATTCCTCGGTGAGCCTTGCCTTTATCATAATCGGGTGAACGTTCGAGCTCCCGGAAAGTTTCAAAATAGCAGGTCTCGCAAACACTAGGAAACTGATTATGGCCGAGGTCGGAAAGCCCGGCAGGAGAAGTAGCGGCTTGCCCCTGTAGAACGCGATGCCGGTGGGGCTGGACGGGCGCATGGCTACACCGTGGACGAGGATTTTCACGCCGTCAATCGAGGTTGCGGCGTCCGAGACAAAATCTCGTTCTCCGACCGAAGATCCAGCGGAGAGGATTAGGGCATCATGCCTCAGGCCACTTCGCATTTTGGTTTTGATCTGGGAAAAATTGTCTCGTGCAATCCCGAGATCAACGGGGACGGCGCCGAGCTCGGAAATCATCGAAAAAATGTATGGGCGTGTGGCGTCGTACAGTCCTGCTTTGCCACTTCTTAGCGGATCTATAAGCTCATCGCCGGTCGAGAAAAAAGCTATCTCGGGCCTGGAGAATACGTCTATCTTTCTTATCCCGAGAAGTGAAAATAAGGCGACGTGCTGCGCAGATATCCTAGAACTCCTTGAGAGGACGAGCTCTCCCTTTGGCAGGTCTTCGCCGCGCCCAAGCAGATTTTCGTTCATCTTGATCTCTTTGCTTACGCGTAGCGACTTTCCCTCGACTTGCGCGTACTCCACCATCACGACCGCGTTGGCGCCGTTTGGAATGTACGAACCCGTCGCGACTCGCACAGCCTCGCCCCGCTTGACCTGAAGCTTGGGGACTGTGCCGATTCTCACATCGCCTATAATGTTGAAACTCTGCCCAGCGACGTTCTGATCTATGCTTACAGCGTAGCCGTCACGCGTGGACCTTGCGCGGCTCGGGAGATCAACGGGAGAATTGACGTCAGAAAAGAGTATTCTGTTGTATGAATCGAAAACCCGGATTTTTTCCTGCTTTACTGGAGTAATGGTGTCCAACAGTAATTTGACAGCGTCGTTCACGCTCAGGTGCTCTTCAGCCTTGTCGACGCCGTGATAGTGCGTGTGCTCCTCTGTCATTGCGTCACCTGATGCACGATCTTTGGCTGACTTTTTCCGGCGTAAAAGGAAATTGCAAGGAAGACGAGCATCGCTGACGTTCCGAGAATGATGACGGAATAATTTTTGAGAGACAGGTTTGCGACGACGCCGTCAACCGCGAGGAGAAAATATGCTACCTGCGAGTCGAAGACGTTCTGTCTTTGCGGGGCGCTCTTTGTTTTGGACATGAAAAAATAGACGCAGAGCATCAGTGTCACTAAGACAAACCAACCGACGAAATTCGTCACGGGTATTCCGTTGAGCTTGGGAAGCGGAAGAAACTGCCCGGTCCACACCCAGTAACCATAGGAAGAAAACATGGGGTCGATGAGAAAATCCCAAGCGACGGCGCCGAAGGCAGACAAAAGCGCGAGACGAAGGAGACCGTTTCTCTCGAACTGCCTTGAGGCGTTCCTCGCAACGCTCAGCGTGAGGTAGGCTATCACAAACCAGATAAGCGGTACGACTTCCGGCACGCCGAAGATTTTGGGTCCTAGAAGGTTGGAATAGTGGTACTTTCCGAACGGAAAGCCCGTGCTCGTGCCGAGTATCTCGGCGAGAAACCCGATTACGGATGTAACTACCAGAAACAGAATTGCCCTTTTCGGGCCGAGCTCGTAAAAGCACTGCCCTAAGGTGAAGAAGAGAAGCGCGAAGGAAAGATCGAAGAAAACATCCGCGGGGATGTAGAATTTGAACAAGAGCCCCAAGAGGATGTATCCGAGAATAACCGCGTAGATAGCAAGCAACGCGTGGATTACGATTTTCGCAGCGGACTTCATCGAGGCAACTTTTTCGGCGTGTTGTGAAAAGCATTTTGGTTTTTGATGGTAGGATCATACGTCTTTGGAAGACCTGATCACAAGACCCGCACCCGAGACCTGCCCTAACGCGAAAGACATTAGCTAGCTCCGATCCTCCTTCTAGGGGGTACCTCTATGATTTCATTGATTATTCCTATAGAAACGATTGATTTCATACAAATATTGTAGATAGCAAAGAAATAGGGCGGCGACGCCGAGTTCGGGTATTTTGTGGTGGTTGGGTACAAAGGTACGGGGTTAGGGCGCGAGGCAGTATTTAAGCGACTGCTAACCTTTTGATTAATGATAACTCGATTATTTACAGACTTATAACTCAAAAGCCGCGAATCCAGAAAATAATTTGGCTCAGGAAGAGAAGGAATCTCTGTTCACCCGAAACACCACGGGGCTTGTGAGGCAGGGAAGATGGATCGACGCATTCATCTTCAATTCGTCTGCTTCGTGGATGTTCGGCTCTTTGATTTTTGCGCTGTCGAGCTTTGTCTTTTTCGGAGGTGCAGATCTCATTTCTGCAGAGGGAATCGCCCTAGTTTTCGCTATCGCAATCGCTTTGATGTACGCAGTGCTGACTTCACTAATGCCAAGATCGGGAGGAGATTACGTCTTCAACAGCAGGATAGTCCATCCGGTTTTCGGGTTCTCATTCAACTTCTCTTTGACTATGTGGCAGCTTTTCTCGGCGGCGTTTACTCTGTACTTCATTTCAAACGTCGCTCTTGGTCCGGGATTGCAGGTCTTGGGATATTACGCGAATTCACTCGCGCTCACAAATGCCGGCACCTGGCTTGCTGTTCCAATCAATTCATTGATTTTTGCTTCGATAGTCAACGTGCTGTTCACGCTGCTGGTTCTCGGGGGAATAAGGAAGACGTTCTCGGCGCTGAACATCATGTGGGCTATTACACTGCTAGGGACGTTTGTGATGATAGGGGCGCTTGTCGCGACGACGCACTCGGGTTTCGAGTCTGCCTTTAACAGCTTCATGCTGAAATCAAATGGCACCTCGACGCTGTCCAATTCATTCGCCTTTGTTCAGAGCTCGGTCGCGGCACCAGCGAACAGACTAGCGGTTCCGGAGATTGCCATAGTGGCGGACAGCGTGATATGGGTCTTCTGGGCCGCGTACGTCGCGGGAGAAATACGCCACGCGAACGAGACGAGAAGGAACATTTCATCAATGGTTGGCGCGGCAGTTTTGAATGCAGCGTTTTTTGTTGCACTGGTCTACATACTTTATTCTAAAGTCGGGATACCGTTCCTGTCCGGGTTAACTCTTGCGGGTACGACGTCGGCGCTGCCGTTCAGTTCGACTCTCCAAGCGCTGAGCGCCGTCTTGGTGCTATCGACGGGGAGCTTCTATGCGGGGTTGATCGTTCTAATCACGATCACCCTCGGATACTCGGTCCTTTTGCTGCCTGCCCTGTACCTGCAGCCAATTCGTTCCATTTTCGCGTGGAGTTTTGACCGCGTGGTTCCGCTGAGCTGGAGCTCAGTGAGTTCAAGGTTTCACACGCCAGTGGTGAGCACGGTCGGGGTCTTTGCCGTGATCGAGGCAGCTCTGGTCCTGATCACGGTTGAATCCAATTCCCTCTACGGGATATTTTCTGCGGCGATAATTGCCCCCGCATTCAGCAGCATATTTGCGACATCTGTTGCCGCGCTCGTGCTGGGATTTAGGAAGAAAATGGGACCAAAATACGTCGCCATTCTGGGCCTGGTCTCACTCGCATTCATTCTGTTCATGACCTACATATTCCTGTCAAACGAATCGTACTTTTTCGACATTCCGTCGTCGGGGCTTTCGACTTCGGCTCTGGTTGCGATAAATTTCGCATTCATCCCGATAGGTGCCTTGATTTACTTTGTCTCGTACTTGCTCCGAAAGAAAAGAAGCAAGATCGACCTTAACATGATCGCGAGTCAGATACCACCGGAGTAAGGCTATTTGACTGGGCTTCCACAGTACGGAAAGATAAGCAAGGACTTTTTTAATAGGATGATTTATCCGAGGCTCGGGGCGAAGAATAAGAAAATTCTCGTCGGCCCGGCAGCGGGCGTCGATACTTGCGTCATAAGAAGCGGGAAGAATCAAGTGCTTGTGGCGACGACAGACCCTGTATCATACATACCGGATATAGGACTCCGCTATTCCGCGTGGCAGTCGGTGAACCACATCGCGTCAGATCTTGCGACGAGCAGATTTTCGCCGCAATACGCGATTTTCGATTTTAATCTCCCTCCTACTATGAAAAGCTCTGATTTTGAAAAATACTGGGAGGCGGTGAGCGCCGAGTGCGAAAGGCTAGGAACAGCGATTGTGGGGGGTCACACGGGTAGGTTTGAGGGAGTCGACTCGACGGTCGTGGGAGTAGGCACGATGTTTTCACTGGGCCCTGAAGATGAATGCCTCACATCTCGCGAAGGAAAGGTAGGGGACAAGCTCCTAATTACCAAAGGAGCCGCGATATCCACAACGGCGATTCTGGCTTACGCCTTTCCAAAGACACTCGAAAAGAAAATGGGACGAGACGGGCTTTTGCGAGCGCGGCGGTATCTTCGAAAAACCACTGTGGTCAAAGATGAATTAACCGTCGTGAAGATTGGCATCAAAAATAACGGAGTCAGCACAATGCATGACGCGACAGAGGGCGGCGTCCTTTCGGCACTCTACGAGCTCGCTGACGCTTCAAATACCGGCCTCATGGTAGACCTGTCGAAAATTCCAGTTTCGCGAGAGACGAGCGCAATCTGCGAGGTTTTCAAAATAGATCCTTACGTTAGCTTAAGCGAGGGCTCTCTCGTTTTCTCCTGCAAGCCATCGAAGGTGGCAAAGGCGATTTCGACGCTTGCCTCGGTCGGAATTGAAACTGCCGAAGTCGGAGAATTGATCCCGCGAAGAGAAGGATTCCTGGCCAATGACGCAACGGGAAAACAAATCTCGATCAAGTACCCTGCAGTCGATCCTTACTGGCAGGCGTACTATGGCGGGAAGAGAAGAGGATGGACTTGAGTCAGATGTTTATCATAAATCGACCAAGATGCCTTCGGGGTCTTCCATGCTACGCCATCATGAACAATATGCCTGATTAGTTTTCGAAACTCCCAATGGCTGGATTGACTTTATGAAACGAACTGAGCGGGTAGCCGGTATCAGGGAACTTTTCGAGTATTTCCCTGTCTTCAGTTATTAGTTTAGCTCGCTTTCGATCAGCAAGCGCTACATAGCAAGCATCATACAGTGACAAATTCTTCTTTACGCTGAGTTTCGCTGAAAGTTCCAAAAGTACTCCGATGGGTCTCCAGACTTCAAATTGATACCTACTCAAGGATCTCGAAGCGACGGCAAGGTCTTCTTCTCCGAATCTCCTACTAAATCGAAGGGCATTCATAACTTCGTAAAAAATTAGCGTAGGAACGATGAGTTTTAGCTGATTGGTTGCGAACTCGTTCCTAATGACCAATGCAATATCCGAATCCTGCTCATTTAAGAACCACTTTACCACTACCGAGGAATCTACTACGAGTTCTTCGTTGTTTCCCTTGCGCTCCTTCTTTTTCTCCACTGTTTTATCACTTCTAAACTGTCCCAATTTTCTGGTGCGTCCCGCCTGACTTTTTCATTAAGGATTACAGCCTCGGCCATGTTCGGCTGTCCCTCTGCTTCAATCCTCTGCGATATCATCCCTCTCAACTCCTCGCTCCAATTGACGTCAGTACGGTCCATCTTCTCTTTCAGAGAAAGTGGCAATGTTATCGTTGTCCTTACCATACGGTCATTTTTTCGCTTTGAAGCAGCCATATCAGTAATACTGGTAATACTCACCTAATCAATCTATCTGATCGCGGTCAGGAAGTAGCGTGGGGTATCAATTGGTTTTTCGATCTCAAGTCGAAGAGAACGTCACTGAACATAATTTTACATCATGGTCCACAGCGTCGCCGCCACAATGGGCTCGATAATTGCCGAGGGCGGTGAAATAATGTGCAAACGATAGGCGCGGAAGTGCCGAGATTACGGCGAAAAAAGAGGATCACTTGATATCTTCATAAATGGAGTAAGATGTCTGCGCTGCCTCTAGGATGAAAAACGAGAATAATAACAAGATCGTTGATTTTGATATCTCGGCGCTCTTTCAAGCATTGGATTCTCAGAGAGTTGCGATACGCGACCAACATGAAGCTCGCTATGCGAATTGTTCAGTGGCTTGAGCGACCAGCGGCCGATTTTACTTATCTGGCTCGATGGTAAATAAGCAGGATTTTAGGGCGTGAATTTACTGGTAATACCCCTACCAGGGCTATTTGCCTTTCTTTCTATTCCGTTTAATTTCGATTTCTTCATGTCGGACAATTCGTGCTCTATATCTCTGGTGCATATCTTTGGTTGGAATGTTATCTGTGGCTCTCGGGCGTACTTCTTATGTCCAATTCAAAGGGGTTGGCTCGGCCACCTAATCCAATCTGGGTCAGCTATTTCTTGTTCTCTGCTTTGCTTTTTCCTACTGGGAATATACAGAATTCGGCGTCCTGCTTCAGAGTTAAATCCATCACCCGAAATTGAACAGCTTAGAAATCACCCGCTAGATTGAACAGAGCCCAAAATTTGTAAAATATATCCAAACCTTTGAGTGTCTTTATTACTAATCTCCTTTTTGGAAAAAATAGTTATTACTCATAGCCAACCTCGATGCACTATGTACCCTGCCTCACCCGACTTGGGCGACCTACCGAGCCGGATACGAAGACGTTATGACTCCGCTCGTCTCGAGGACAGTTTCCTCAATCTCAGAATTATCATAATTGACGAACAGTTCTACAAAGGACTGAGAGACAAACTCTATGCCGCGTTTCAGACCGGCGCATCAACTATTCTGTATAACATGGGGTTAGGCTACGGCGAACTCATAGGAACAAACATGAAGAACAGGAAACTATCCAGATTCGAAACCATCAAAAAATTCATGGCGCTCGGAAAAGACAACGGGTACGGAAAATTTCATACCCCGCTCCTCAAGATGATACTTTCAGGCGTCCGAGGAGAGCCAATAGTCCGGATAGAAGATTGTTTTTTCGCAGGTGCTGTTGGTACTACGGGCAAGGTCGAGTGCTACATAATGGCCGGAATCATCGCTGGAGCGGCCCCATCGCTTATGAACAAGAAATACAATTGCCTCGAAGAAAAATGCATTTGCAAGGGCGACCCTTACTGTGAGTTCAAACTTCAAGAAGACGCCTAATTAAAAGACTGCCTAAGAAGCAATTGTTGTCAAGACGATCAGTGTTCCTATCGCGATAAAAACAACTAGAGAGATCAATCTGATTTTTTTCATCGAGAACAATTTCCCGAGTCTCTGTCCCAACAGAGTTTCGAACGCCGATGCGGCAACGAGTGCGACGACGGCTCCCACAAATACGAGGAGAACATTTGCAAACCTGGCGACGTAGACTATTGTCATGACTTCAGTGGCGTCGCCGGCGAGATCGAGCAAAATCAAGAGCGAAACCGCGCCAAAGAAAACAGACCATTCGGTGTTCTGCTGGGTTCGGTTGAGGAGCCTCTTTTCTTCTCCTTCTTCTCCGCTGCGAAAGTACTGAAAGAGACCGAATGCGATCATTACGAGCCCACCGACCAGTCTGACCCAGAATATCGGAACGACGCGGATCAGGAAATATCCGACAGAAACTATGATAGCTGAAGTAATCGTGAACGCGATCGACCCGGCAGCAAAGGCTGTCCTGGGCCTGATTCGAGTCGCAAGCGTCAGAAGCAGCAAAGCGTCCTTGTCGGTCAGCTCGATGACAAAAATTGTCACGGCAATCGTGGCAAACGCCGCGAGCAGACTGTAAACCTCAAAAACCAAAAATTATGGGATCGCCAAGCTTGGCTTGCGAATCCCTTCATTTCAAGGATTCTGTCTTGTCAAATTGTCTCTGCCGAGAACTTGATCAAGCGCAAGCCTGTTAGATGTGATATCGAATAGGCATCCATGTCAGAACCGGCCCCACGTATGCTCAGGAAGCGTACGCGATCTCAAGGAAACGCTGCGGAAATGGAAGCTTCCACTTAAATTATTTATCGTGGTTCATTTCGAAAGCCATGCTCAAAAAGATCCTCCATGAATTAGAACGAGCCAATTGGGTCGAGGATCGGTAGAGGTGAGTATGTATGAGTGATGTTCGACGAGGTCTTAGTCTATGACTCGCTTTCGTGTACCAGAACTTCTACAAACGGCCGGAATGGAACATTGCTATAAAGACGCCAGCGTCGTGGAAATTTGGACTGATTACAGTTTCACCCGGAGGAGCTTCGAGCACTCATCCTAGTCGCTGTGCTCCACAAGGACTACACCGAAGTCTGCGTTAAGGGCATCGAAAAATGCTTCTGAGGCTCACATACTCGAAGAATTGTTCGAGGAAAGAGTAATTGAAACTGATTCCCGCGCAATGCCTTTGTCAAAAGGTGAAGATACACTCTATTCTACAGGACTACATGCGGGAGAGATCTCGGTTATTTCCCTAGCGCTTGCCTTGAATACTGCTGCGATCATAGATGACAAGAGATCAAGACAGGTAGCCCGCATTTTGGGCGTGAGGCTATGGGAACTCCGGGAATAGTAATTGAATTGGTCAAAAGGCAAATAATTTCGAAGCCGGAAGCAAAACGTGTACTCGACATGATGTTAAACGAAGGCTGGTACTGTAGTGCAAAGCTGTTCTCGAGTATAATCACGATGATAGAAAAGATCCGACTGAAGAAACTGCACCATTAGGATGCCGGCTAAAACCGGCTTCACGCTTTGGGCTGAGGTCCTTCCAAGAAGTTGATCACTAGCTCGTCCTTTGTCTTGTCGTATTCAGTGCTCTCTATCTGCAGCGAATTATGATAAACATACTCAAGCGAACCGCAGATGATACCGAGGAAGAATCTGCTCTGAAAATCCGAGTCATCTATTAGAGGTGGACTTCCGACGATCACGACGAACCCTCTGGTGTAACGCCATAGCGCTAGCAAGCCAAGGCCGGTAGAGCGAAAGCTCTCGACAATGTTGTTCAGCATTGGCTGCTCTCCCTTTAGGGCAAACTCTTGAAAAGGCGCGAGGTACTCCTTCGCGTAGATCCTCCCCTGCTCGAACATCATCGTTTCCCCGCCAGAGCCCAACAGTCTCACCAAATTTTTCTCCGCTTTCAAAAATGGAACCATCTCCAGAAGCATTACCCTCTGGTTTTTCCTCCACACCATAGGGAAGAGAAACTTGCCGAAGATTGCGTTGGAAACATTCGCGGTCTTTACGTCAATAGTTGGAGGAAGTTTTTTGATTTCCAAAGCGAGTTGTTCCACCGTGCAATCGGCGTTTGCAAATTCGCAGAAAATCGTCTTGTAGAAGGTCTTCGATTCGTTAGTACTCGTAGAGTAAGATCCATTAATGTTCACATTGTGCTTTGAAATCACCGACAGAATTTCGACTGTAGTACCGACGCGGTCGTGTGCGTGCACCAAGAATTCAAAGATGTTTCCTCCCCGCGGCCTCGGTTCAGAAAAACTCAGCGGTATGCTTTCTTCCGAACGAGCATCGATCAGAAGCCTGAACTTTTCCTTGCCTGCAAGAAGGTTGCTAGCTGTCTGGCCTTCACGACCAGAATGTAACCTCTCCATCAAAACGATCGCAAAGAGCCCATTTTAGGCCTAATGTGGATTCAGGCTTTCAAATCTGGATTTGAAATAGAGAAAGTAGCCAAAACTGGAAAATTCTCAAAGCAAAATTCCAATTAATACTGTGCTTGTATATAGTCTATTTTGACTAAATTAACAAAGCCTAAATGGACGCCTTGCTATCATAACTGTAAGCAAACAGCTAAATCAAACGCGAACGTGAAATGCAAATGGCAAAAGTAGAATCAGAACAGAAATGGATAGACCAAATTTGGTCAAAGACGTTGAGCAGGGAACAAGCTCAGAAATTACTGGTGCGGGAACATCAGAAAGGAAACATCTCGGAACGAGAATTCAAGCAGGTCACTGAAAAGATTCAGACCTCGCTTCGATGAAAGAATTTCCCCCAACCGGTAGTCAGCTTCTCTCTCCTCTCACCTTCTTTTTCCTCATTTTTTCTTCAAAATTCCTATAACAAATAGCTAAGCCAAATATCGAGAGCCCTAAATTCTCGGTGCGTTGAATCGCGCTGAAACCGAGAATACTTCAACGGTGGGAAGAAAAAAGATTACTTCTCTTGCCTGCCTTGTGCTGGGCACGTTTTTACTTTTCTGCTTGATCTTACTCGATTACGACGAGAATTGCTCGGTGTAGCAGATTGCGCAGCGGTGCATCACGCGCTGGGTGGGTTTACTCTTTTGATTACAGCTACATCATTTCGGTCGTCAATTCTCTGCCGATTCCCATAACACTGACGCTGTTTATTCCATGCCTAACACTTTTTGTCCTTGTTTTGTGGTCTGTCGTAGTCCTGAGGTCCAGCCAAGGGTTTGGCAAGTCGCTCGTCGACTCATTGCAGGTCAGGCTTCTGGTCGTCATAGTGTTCGAGACCGGCCTCTACTTCTTTGACCCCACATGGTGGAGCGTACATGTCACAAACCTCAACCTGTACCCGTTCACGTTGCTGACGAATGAGATCGTTTTCAGCTCAGCTCTTGTCTTGCTTGTTGTAGGTCTTTCCTACCGCGCGTTCTACTCTCAAAGAGCGCGGTTCTTTTTCAGAAAAGCGACGGTAAAGAGACTGACGTGAGGCCGTTGACAGTTCAAGTCACGGACAACCCTCAGCACAGGATACAGCTCTTCGAGAGGTTGCTTCCTACTCTTTCCTAGTCATCCTCGGCGTTTCTATCACTTGCTATAGCACACATCCCTGAAGGCAGAATTTTTCCCTGCGAGGCTGGTGCCGTCTACTCGGCTACACTATGCGCTCGCCTGTTTACCACCTTGACTGTGCGTTAATATTTCCGATACTGAATCTCTTTCCCGCTCCCTACGCGTTTTTTTGGTCCAATGCTTCTACCTTTTTCTTTTGGTTGTATTTTCCTTTGGCGTTCTACGAGCAGGCAACGGAGCGACCAATGCTGTGTTTAGCTCGTTCCAGATCGGAGCGGCGATAATAATAGTCTATGAATGCGGAATTTATTTTCTTGACGGGAGCTGGTGGAGAGTGCACATGACGGCCTTTGGTGGCCATACGCTCTTATCGCACTTCGCCTAGTGTTACCGCAGTCACTGCAAGCTAGGCAACAATAGTACTTTTTTCCTGCAAGAGTTCCGCCGGAGCGGCCAGATTTTCTACCTGCAGTACCTTCCTTATCGTCAATCCTATAACGAGCTCGCAAATTGCCACGCACTCTTCCGCGATCCTTTCCAGTAAGGTGAGCACGGTAGATATCGCGTCATGTTGCGCTGGTGTCACGACGTTTCCAAGCTCTTGAGAGATTTGAAGCTCTCTCACCATCGTCGTAAGCTGCTTTGTCGATTCGATCGTGGATTCAGCTGCCTTGGCGTCTACTTTCAGGTAGGACAACATGGCGCTGTCGAACAGCTGATATGAGAACTGGCTGACTCGGACGAGTCCATCACAAATTCTCCTTTCTAGGTGACGGTCAAGCTCCATTGTCTGCTGGGCTATTGTTTTGGCCAGGTTCGAAACACTGCCAATGCTTTTGGCCATGAGCAAATAGACCGGAAGTGTAGCACCGAACGCTTCCTCGGTTTTTTCGCTCAAGTTAACTTCGTTGTCCATCATACCGAGGACCATGCGGTTCACGTAGCTCGCGAACCTCTGACACTCGACCGCGCGTTCTTCGATGAGTTGGCGGGCCATTTTCTTGTCGAGCGAGACGAGTGCACTTATAGCATCCCGTTGCAATTCCCTCGAAACCATAGACATCTGTTTTATCGCGCTCTCTGTGGAGAGGTTTGATTTTCCCAGCAGCACCTGCAACAACAGATAGTCCGAAGAGTCTGCCAGGACTTCGACGCCGATGAATCTGCTCCGGACGATGTCCCTTACAGCATTGGCGTTCATAGAGTTGATAGGATTTCCGTCAGCAAATCTGATCTTTATCAAGTTGTACCCCAGAGAATAGAGACAGTCGATTTTTCTCACCGTAGTCTCAGGCGATTCTGGCCTAGATATCACCAGAGAAGCTACATTGTGGCTTTTCCTCTCGTTCCGGCGCGTCGGCGCGCTGATAAGGAGCGTATTCGGCGTCTGTCTGCTAATTCGGACAGAGCTTCCCTGAACCAGACCCATTTCCTCGACCCACCTTTTCGGAAGCGAGACCATGCACGACGATTTACCGGTAACCTGGACCTTTCTATTCTCTCGCGGAAGGTGCACTGCCACTACAATATCACAAAGGTCTGCCTCGAATCACGATTAGCTAAGAGTATTCTAAATATTCTATTGTTCAAAAGAATCTTTGTAATTTTCTAAATCTGTTTTCACGAATTTGCTCAAGTAATCGATCGAAAAGCGAGAATCAATCTTGCAAGGTCTTGTTAACATGTCGCTCCCTTGAGCGGGTGCAAGAAACCATGGATTTCGGGCAGTCTCTGCAAAATATCAGCCCAAGGGAGCAACATCATAGAATATTATGCAGTTAATTTTGAACGTTTCCCACTAGCGCTCTGGAAGTTCCTTACAAGAAGGAAAAGATCGTTATTTTTTCTCGCGCAGTCATAGCAGACGATGAGAGGCTCCTCAGGAGTTCTAACGATAAACCCGCCTTCATGTTCGAAAATGGCCTCCCCGCAACCAGCGCACTTTCTTACGACGGGAACTTGAGGAAACACTTCCGAACTGTACTTTGTGGTCTTTGGTTATTAATCCGCAGAAAGCTGGCTCAGTATCAGAGATACATAACTTGAATCGGCGTCAAGAAAACTGAACGCAGCTATGTAGCTCTCGTTCACAATTGCCTTAGGCAAATTCAATGAATTAGTACAGATTCAACCGTTGCAGAAGGCCAACGAAGTATCTGCGATCGCCCCAAATGATTCCTCATTAGGTTTCCTACGATCGAACTACGAGAGACTGATGATATGTCTCTTCTCTTCTGTCGTGTTACTGAGTGCCACGGATCTTTTGACTACATGGATCGCTCTGGGAAAGGGCCTAGTCGAGGGAAACGTTATGTTGCTTTCTCTTGCCTCACTCGTCGGACTACGCTTCATGGAAGTGATTGCCCTAACCAAACTTAGCTTTATCTCGGGAGCAGCACTCGTCTCTCTCGTTGGAATTAGATCCGGCGTGCCTAAGATGAAGAAAGTCACTTTCGGATTTATGGCAGCATTTGCGATTGTGCTCTTGCTCGTAACTCTGAACAACTGGATTCTGATTACTTTCTAGAAGTTCGGTAGGCAAAATAGTACATGCCCATGTACTTAGTACATGGGGCGTACTGGAAGTAACCTAGGCCAGATCAAGCAACCGCTTAAACATGAATTTGTGATCATTATCATCAATGGCTTCTAAAATAGCAGAGAAGGCCCCGAGCTGGTTCACGCGAATCATGATGCCAGAGATTATCGAGATTAAAGGAGAACTCAAGAACATTAACACTAGGCTTGACGCGACGAATACTAGAATCGATGATATGGACAAGCGGATAAACGGAAAGATTGACGAGGTGGACAAGCGGTTTTCGGGAAAAATCGACTCTCTGGAAGAAAATCTGACAATTAAGATCGAGTCCCTACGCAACGAGTTAAAGTCCGACATTGCGCAGGTTAATTCACGTGTCGATGAAGTGCGCAACGAGCTAAAGTCCGATATTGCACATGTCGATTCGCACGTTGAGGATTTAGATAAGAGGCTGGACATTGTGTAGCGTCTTGCGGTTATTGAAGCAAAACTACGAGAGCAGAAATAAAAGAACGCCCAGCACTTTTTGGCTTCCTTGATATAAGCGCCTCACGCTATCCGTTCCTATAGAGACTAGGAATTTCTCTACAACGGCAGACTCGAACATATTCCATAAATTACCTTGGAAAAACTGGCCGCATCATGGGCCCGCTAGACTGGAATCCATCTGGATATTCTGATCAAGAAATCGGTTAGAGCGTACGATGTCGGATTTCAAAACCAAGCTAGCCTCATATCTCAGGGAGAACTTGGGAGCCCCGTTCATAGCCGGCTTTATGTTACTTCTGTTGGTCGCCGCGGCAGAACTTTCCTTCGGGCTTCAGAACCGCGCGAATCAGGCGGCAATCTACGGATTTTATTCTCTCGTGATCGGAATTGTACTTCAAATACTTTCGGCATACAAGACCCCTCCTAGGCTCAAGCGCGCCTACGCCTCGAAATTTGGAGTCGCTGTCAAATCGTTCGTCCTGCAAAATTACAGGCTTGCATTCATCTGCGCGATCTGGCTTGTCTTGACCTATCTCAGCTACTCCGACAGAATCTATGATTACGAGGTCATCAACATTCTGTCGGTCCGGGCGGGCGTAGTCCCGCAGGCAGAATTCGTCCCGCAGCTTCTCGGAGAGATTGCAGTAGCTTTGCAAAACAGCGTCCAATTCCTGAGGCTAACCTCGGCGATATTCGTTCTAGCCACGGCAATATTCATTCTTGAGTGCAGGAATAAGGATGATATCGGCCTCGTGGGAGCGCTTCTCTTCCTCGTTTCGTTTTATACGGTAAGATACGGTTTCAGGTTTCTCGACGATCCCTTTGTGAGTTTTTTTGGCGTGGTCGCGGTCTACTATTACACTAGGAAAAAGCCGCTACATGTAGGTGCAGCCTCGGGTTTAGCGCTGCTGAATGGTCTTGCCGCGATACCGCTTTTTCCTGTGTTGGCACTTCTCACCTTCAAGATGAGGCTCAGCATTAGGCAGCTCCTGACCGGTTTTTTGCCATTCCTCGGTGTCGCGTTAATTTTGCTGTACCTTTCGCGCACATCGGTTACGAATATTCCGAGTTTGGTACCGTCTCCTGTCTCGATAGATTCAAACTGGCTAGAATTCTTGGTCTTGAGCCCGCTTGTAATTATCGGTATCGTGTTCGCATTGAGAAAAGGTACGTCAAGGGAGATGTATTTCGCTGCGCTTCTGTTTCTGGTCGTCAGTTTGGTCTTGGGGTTCACGGTCGGAAGTGATTACACGCAGTACCTTTACTTGCTAAACGCAATCATCTGCCCTTTTGCGTCCGCAGGCCTGATAGAAATATTCCGAGTATTCAGGAGAAGCCAGACATTCGTTGTTTCTATTCTTGTTATTGTAATCCTTGGCGTATTCGTGACGGAGTCTTATGCAATATCTTCATTCAACTTGAACCACGGCTTCGGGATTCAGGATACTGGTTACAAATACGACCAAGAGCTCTTGTCATACTTTGATCACAATTACGCCGGAGGCGCGATTTATTCAAATTCGCCGATCGGACTGCTCGATCCTCAGATAGCTGCGCAGTGGACCTGGTTGCAACACGGTCTCTCGCCTGCGCTTACGGCAGATCCACCTTGGCTTGTCACATATCAAAACTCTGTTGCACTCTCGAAGGGGTTAACAGCATATTCGCTAATAGTCAACGGAGACATCGTAGTGATTGGTCC
>JASHPO010000149.1 GCA_030038075.1 Nitrososphaerales archaeon
CCAAGTTGTTGTAAAATCCAGACTCCGCCAGCTGAACGAAATTCGATACCGTCTGAGGTGCCTGTGCGGAAAATAGTTCGATATACATGACGCCATAAGTAGTGTAAATTTTGCCGTAGATAATCCCGGTCGTGGGCAACGTATTAGTGGTACTAAGCGTCGTGTACACGTAATATCCGCCTGCAACGCCGATAATCGCGATTATTACGGCCGCTGTGACATAAGTCCACAGTTTGCTCTCCTTCTCTTTTGTCTTGGTAATCGCCGTACCCTTTCTGTACTTTTTCGGCGAGTGTGGCAAACTTTCTGTCCTTCCTTCGCTGTATCTATTTGCTGGCGACGTAACACATTATTGAGGGTTGTCGAGGCATTCGGGAGCTTTTACGTTAATTATTTGACTCACAATAATACGACATTTAACAGCTTCTCCTTTTTTGGTCGTAGCTAAGAAAGACTTCATGCTTTTCTAGACATATCGACGACTGTAATCAGAGCTGTTTATCTACTCAATAACTTGCCGTTTGTAATGACAGCAGTTCACATGGCCAGAAGTGGTATTCGCTCCGGGACGAGCGAGCCGAGCGGAAGATTAGAAGACCGGAGGCTGATAACTGGAAACGGTAACTATGTGGACGATTTAAAACTTGAACGCCAAGCGTACCTAGGGATCGTCCGCAGTCAATATGCGCATGCCAAAATAAAGCGGATTGACTTTTCGAAGGCGAGGTCGCATCCTGAGTTTATCGCTTCTTTGGTCGGGGAAGACCTGATCAAACTTGGGTTGGGTCCTTTGTTTCAGTTGCCTGCTCGGTGGCAAGACATCGAAGGGCAAAACATTCCAAAGGGTGGACGTCCCCTCGCAACGGTGATCCGCTATCACCTAGCTGTTGGTAAAGTCAGGTATGCTGGAGAACCCGTCGCCGCTATACTTGTTTCGAAGAAAAGTAGTGTAGAGGATCTCATCGAGGAAGTCGAGGTCGAATACGAGCCTCTCCCAGCAATAACGACCATAGAACAGTCAAAATCTAATTTCGTCAGGATTTACGATGAATGGAAGGACAATGTACTCCTTTCAACCGAAACGAGAAAAGGCGATGCCGACAAGGCTATCCGAAGTTCTTCTCACGTTGTCAGAACGAGAATAGGGATTCAAAGGCAGTCAGGAGCCCCGATGGAGCCTAGGTCGATTGTCGTCGATTACGACGAGGGAAAGGATGTCTTCAACATAAGCGCGAGTGTTCAATCTGCACATCGCCTTCAAACATCTCTTGCGGCTGAATTCAAAATCCCGAAGGAGAAATTTCACATTAGAGTGATGGACGTTGGCGGCGGTTTTGGGACAAAGGTGGGACAATCGTACCCGGAGTACGCAGTTGCCTGCCTTTTGTCAAAGATATCAGGCATGCCTGTAAAATGGACATCCACCCGAACAGAGGACTTTCTCGAGACCGCGCCCGGCCGGGATATGTATTGTAATGTCAAGCTTGCCTGCGACAAGGATGCTCGGATTACGGCTCTAGAAGCACAGATAGAGGCAGATTTTGGGGTTTCGGGAACGCTTGACAACATGGTTAGTCTTGCTATCGCCACTATACCTGGCTGTTACAGGATTCCAAACTTATCCCTAGATGGTACGTGCTACGTCACAAACAAGGTCGGACAAGGTCCAGTGAGAGGCGCGGGAAGACCTGAAGGATGTTTATTCATAGAGAGAGCGGTCGACATTCTATCTAGAAAGATCGGCATGGATCCAGTTGAATTCAGGCGGCGCAATATGTTGCTCCCGAGCGATCTTCCGTATGACAACGGTGCCGGCAGAATCTACGATAGTGCGAATTTTCCAGCTTTGCTCGACGGTGTCTTGAAAGGCTCGAATTATGAAATGCTTCTTGATTGGAAGGCCAAGTATAACCGAGAAAACAAAACCAAGGTAGCTGGAATTGGATTGTGTCTTGAAATTGACGACACCGGAGCTCTACTCACAGAATCTGCCAAGGTTCAACTCAACAAAGATGGAATGATGAAAGTTTACACGGGATCATCTCCTCACGGACAAGGATTAGAGACGACACTCGCTCAGCTTGCTGCAGATGAGACCGATATTCCCATCGATAGAGTTACCGTCATCTACGGTGACACGGATCTCGTTCCTGCCGGCGTGGGGACATTTGCGAGCAGGTCCATTGTGACTGCGGGTAGCTCTGTTGTGGACGCTGCTCGTAAATTAAAATCGCAGATCATCACGAATGCTTCTGAAATACTTCGAAAAGACCCGAGCGCACTGACCTTCGAGGATGGGTGGGTCTCGAGTAGTGGCGGGCCGAAGCTATCGCTGCGGGAGATACTGGCAGAGAACGGAGAGATCTCAGCTTCATCTGACTACAGATTACCAGCGGTCACTTTCGCCACAGGCGCGCATCTTTGTGCGATTACAATTGATCTGGAAACAGGAATGGTCAAAATAAACAAATACGTCGCAATGGACGACTGTGGACGAATAATAAACAAGCAGATAGTTGAAGGTCAAATCGAAGGAGGCGTAATACAGGGAATCGGCGGGGCTCTCCTTGAAGAAATGATCTATGATGCGGACGGTCAGCTTGTAACTTCGACTTTCATGGACTACACTATACCTACCTCACTCGATTGCCCTGAAGTTTATGAAAGTTACCAGATAGAGACCCCTTCGAAGATTAGCCTGAATGGGGCGAAGGGCGTTGGAGAGAGTGGTACAGTGGCAGCCTATCCGGCAGTTATGAACGCCTTAAACGATGCGCTATCTCAGATCGATCACAACATGCAATTGAACATGGTACCCGCAACGCCTAACTCCGTCTACGCAACGATCTCGAAACATTCGGGAGCTTGATTTCGGAAGCGGTTGGAAATGAAAAAGAGGCCATTTCACGCGCGTCGAGCCTTGATAAATTCTCTCTGAAATAATATTCTTTCAGCCCGACAAGCGCTATAGTCCTGTTCATGCTTAAATACGAGAATTAGGGCTTTTTCCTTATGAGCTACAATGTTACCGAGCAAGATGAAAGAAAAGCTCGGGATCAGACTCAGAAGAAGCTGGAAACCATTGTGCCTAGAGAGCTCTTACCAAATGGCTCGTATTCCCCGGTTCCAGGAATCTTCGATGTAGCCTGGAAAGGACTAAATGATCTTCCGTACTTTGACTTTGTGAAGGAAATGCGTCAGCTTGACAATGGAATAATCAAGGATGGCGGTTCCTGGCTCTCTGGTTTGGGCGATCTTTACCTAAAGAAGGAACTGACACTTGATCAAATAAGGCGATACGAGCTTCATAGCTTCAAATTTGTGGACATTTATCCGATATCGATTATTCAAAATGTGTTCCAGAATCTGCAAAACCGCGAAGTCCGTGACCTGATAATAAGACACGCCGGAGAGGAGATGGGCCACTCTGAGCTTGAAGCGGATTTTCTAGAATTCGGGATGGGCATGACGAGGCAGGAGATCTGGGATGCTCCACCGCTAGTCCAGAATTATGTTACCCAAGGGGCCGAATCCGAAGACATGACCGCGCTTAGAAAGGAGAGTCCTGAACTCGCTTATGCTTTGGTGCCCTTTTGCGAACGCGTCGTGCCGAACTCCACTCGCCTGCAGGGAAAGGGTCTCCGCGAGCAGTACGGACTCAAGGACGATGTTTTGGGCTTTTTTGATTTGCACACGTACATAGATATTTACCATGAGCGATTTGGGGCATACATAATGGCAAAGTACGCTCGCTCAAAGAGGCTGCAGGATATTTTTCACAGTGCCCTACTAGAGCGGCGGGAGATACTAAAGGACAGTGTCCAGGCGGCGTATTACGCCCTAAAACTGAAGTGAATGAAGTTCGACTTCTGAAGGGCGCTCGCGTTTCCCGAACTGATTTTGTTCTTTCGCTTAAAACTCAGATTCTCTGTTGGCTTTCTGTTGTTAGATAACTAAAATACACTTGCACTTCTTTCTAATCTTAAATACGCCTATTCATCTCTCCTCGGTCAATAAAATGCTCCTAACTTCGGAAAGCAAGGGTTCCGGTTTCGAGATGATAATCGAGAAGGATGTCCTCGTCAAGATGCGGGACGGAACGAAGCTCGCTGTCGACATCTATCGGCCAAAAGCGTCCGGCAAATTTCCTGCTTTGCTAGCTATGAGCCCCTATACGAAGGAGGCGCAGTCACTGGTTGCCACTCTTCCCCACGGTTTAGGATTCATCAGCGAGTACTCAATGGTCGAGGCTGGAGACTCGGAATTTTTTGTCGATCACGGCTATGTGCATGTCATTGCCGATGTTAGAGGAGCGGGGAAATCGGAAGGCGAGTACTTCAACATAATGTCCGAGCAGGAGGGAAAAGACGGATACGACCTTGTTGAATGGATCGCGGTTCAGCCTTGGAGCAACGGAAATGTGGGAATGGTCGGGATATCCTACTTTGGATTTGTTCAATACGTCGTGGCAGAGCAACAACCTCCACACCTGAAGGCCATCTTTCCTTTCGACGGTTGGGGCGATACCTACCGTGACATCTCGTACCACGGTGGAATTCCGTGCGTATTTCCCATAATCTGGTTAAAAGGCGTCCAAACGAAAAGAGAGGTAAGTGTGTCGAAGCAGCTTTACTCAATTGAAGAGTTGTCGCGTCGAGCGGAGGAATACATCGATGACGAGGGCACGAACTATTGCAGAAGCCCATGGATAGTAGGGATGCTGAGATCTCAGGACTCTTTTCCTATAATCTATGATTATCTGATCAACCGCGTTGACGGCCCTTTCTACTGGGGTCGATGCCCGGCGAGAAACATGGATCGAATAAAAATTCCAACCTACCTGGGGGCTGAGTTGCATGCGTATCCGGTCTACATGCACCTTCCAGGGGCCGCGAACTGGGGCTGGGAAAGAATTTCGGGACAGAAGAAACTATCGCTGATTTCGGACGGACATCCCGGAGGCCCTGAAGATAGGCCCTTCCATACTTTCCACGACGAGATTGTGAAATGGTACGATTACTGGCTGAAGGGAATAGATACTGGAATAATGAAAGAGCCTCCTGTCCAAGTATTCGTGAGAGGAGCCGAGAAATGGCGAACTGGAAGCGAATGGCCTTTCCTGGGTAGAACAAGCTGGAGAAAGTTCTATCTCCGAGCTGACTTTTCGTTGAAAGCCGAAGAACCAGCTGGCGACGAGTCTCCTGATAAATTGCACTACTCACCGGCCTTGCCGTCCGTTCACTTTGCGGCGTTTTTGAGTCCCAAACCGGATTACCTGGTCTACAAGAGTGAGCCTCTGAATGCTGATCTGGAAGTTGTGGGTCCGATTGCGCTTTATCTGCATGCATCCCTCTCTTCGGATGATGGAGATTTCATAATCTCTGTGAAGGATGTAAACCCCGATGGAACCTGGTTCAATCTTACACGAGGCTGGCTTAAAGCTTCGCATAGGGAGATTGACAAGTCCAAGTCGAAAGTTTGGAGACCTTATCATCCGCACACAAACCCCTCTCCGGTCGAACCCGGTAAAGTTTACGAGTTTCCAATCGAAATTCAACCAATCGCCAATTTATTCAAAGTGGGTCACAGGATTCAATTAGAAATCTGGCCCTGCGATTTTCCCGTGCAACCCTATGATCCGACTTTGGGCTGGGGCGCGGGCCACCACATCGCATTTGGCAAGGAAGTGAATTATGAAATCCACCATTCTAAAATGCACACTTCACATGTCTTGCTGCCGATCATCGGTGAAAGCTAGCCTAAAGTAATATACTCAAGCCGAGGACACAGACTGCGATAATCGGCTTGCAAGTAGTTGAGCTGGAACCTTCTTCGAAAGAAACGATCCTCAAAGGCAGAATTGAGGACGTAAGATTAATCACAGGCAAAGGACAGTATGTAGATGACCTCAATCTTGAAAACGAACTCTTCATGGGATTGGTCCGTAGCCCCGTTGCTCACGCAGTAATCAAGCGAATTGATTTCTCAAAGATTCAATACGATCCTGACTTCGTTGCTTCGCTTACGGGGGAGGATCTTCTAAAACTTGGTGTCCGACCGATCACTCAAAATCAGTGGCCGCCGCAAAAAAAATCAAACCGCTACCACCTAGCAGTCGGCAAAGTTAGATTTGTGGGAGAGCCTATTGCCGCTATCGTGGTCAGGAACAAAGAGTCTCTGGAAGACTTGGTTGACAGGGTCGAAGTCGAATACGATCCACTCCCCACCGTGATAACAATTGATGAGTCAAAAAGTGGAAAGACGCTGTTGTATGAAGATTGGAAAGATAACATTTCCCAATCGAACGAGATAAAGTGGGGCGAGACTGACAAAGCTATCGAATCTGCTGCTTACAAAGTCAATGTGAAGGAAAGTATCGCAAGGCAGGTCGCCGCGCCGATCGAGCCGCACGCGGTTTTTGTGAAGTACGATACCTATGAGGACCGGTTCGAGGTGCATTCAACTGTCCAGTCGGTCCACGGACTGTGGCAACTCTTGAGTGCAGAGCTAGGAATCCCGAAGGAAAAGTTTCACGTCAAGATCGTCGACGTGGGAGGTGGGTTTGGTAGCAAGGGTGCGCAGTCATATCCCGAAGCCATTCTTGCTTGCCTATTCGCAAAAAAAACGGGTCTTCCTGTAAAGTGGACAGCTACAAGGACAGAGGAATTTCTTGAGGCTGCCGCAGGGAGGGATGAGTACTGCGACGTTACTCTTGCTTGTGACAGGAACGGTAAGATCGTTGCAATGAAGGGAACGGTGAATTGCGATGTAGGTGTTTCGGGAACTCAGAACCACATGTCCATGATGACTGTCTGGACGATGATCGGGCTTTACAGAATTCCGAGTGTCGAAATGAAAATGCGCGCTTATGCTACCAACAAGATGCCTATCGGCCCCGTCAGAGGCGCCGGTGTTCCAGAGGGTTGCTACTTCATCGAGCGCGCCGTTGAAATTCTGGCAAAAAAGGCGGGTATCGACCCAATTGAATTTAGGCGACGAAACTTTTCCGCTACCGCTGCGGAAAGCCTCGATGTCCTTCTTGACACACTCGTCGAATCATCGCGTTACAAGGAATTATTGATGTGGAAGAACGAATTGAACTCGAAATTCAAAAAATCGGAATCCAAGATTGTTGCAGGGATTGGAATCTCGGCGAGAGGCGAGGGCGGTTCGGGATTTGGAGGCGGAGGATCTTCTGGAGGTGGTGGATCTTCGAGAGGTTCGAGCGCAGGTTCTCCCGGTGGTGGCTCGGGCTCGTGGAACGGTGGAGCTCAGGGAACAGGGCAGTCAGGTTCAGGAAGCGGTGGCGCGTCACGAAACTGGCAAGCGTCAGGCGGCTCTGGTACGAGCGGCGGTTCGTGGCAAGGTAACTCCCAACAATCCTCAAACCAAAGCAGTTCTGAGGGAGGAGGAAACCTAGGATTTCTCACCGAGACAGCAAAAGTCTCAGTCGACTCGAACGGCAAAGTCACTGTTTACACCGGTTCGTCTCCGCATGGCCAGGGTCTTGAAACGACTTTCGCACAGCTTGCGTCGGAAGAACTCGACATCCCGATCGAGAACGTGACTATTGTCTGGGGTGATACTGCATTGATTCCGCAAGGAGTCGGAACGTTCGGAAGCAGATCCGCGGCGACTGGAGGCAGCGCCGTCGTTGAAGCGTCGCGCAAGATGAAAGGAATGCTTCTCTCAAAGGCATCACAGCTTTTGGGAATCGACGAAAAATCACTTGACATAAGAAACGGTATGCTGGTCGACAAGTCAAGTCCCGGTTCCTATTTGCCAACCGTTCAAGAGGTCTTGCAAAGGCTGCATCTTCCTCAGATTTCCGCCGATTCATCGTTCACGCTCAGTTCGATGAGTCATTCCAACGCAGTTCATCTCTGCGCTCTGACTCTTGATGTCGAAAGGCAAGTGGTATCAATATCAAAATACGTCATCGTTGAAGATTCGGGGAGAATCATAAACAAAACGATTGTAGAGGGTCAGTTGCAGGGGGGATTAGTACATGCTCTCGGGGGCGCGCTTTCTGAAAGACTGGCTTACGACAGCGACGGGAATCTGATCACTACATCTTTTTTAGACTATGATATACCAGCGGCGCAGGAGAGTCCAAATATTGAGATATATCACAAGGACAGTCCATCGCACTCAGCTCTGGATGGCGCGAAGGGAGTCGGCGAGAGCGCCACGATTGCAGGTTACGCGGCAATTGTCAATGCGCTTAACGACGCCGTTTCCCAGGTACCAAATTCGAGAGAGTTGAACTCTGCGCCGATTCTTCCCGAAGACATCTACGTGGCGATCGGCGGCTCAAAATTAGAAATAGGAAACAGCGTTAGCGTCCAATAGGACTGACCTCGGCCTTCCTGATCAGTCCCAGCGAGGCAAGATCTTCCCGGAGAAGATCCATCTCGTGCTCGGTCATCGGAAGTATTGGTGGTCTGACATGTCCCGCGGCCATCCCGATCAACTGTCCCCAGCACTTGAAAAGAGGCGGAAAAGCTCCGTTATGCTTTTTGGTCAGATATTTCCAGTGTTTGTCGTATACTTTTCTAAAAACCCAGACTTTTTCTTTGAAAAGCGTTGCAGCTTCTGTAGTCCTTCCTGAAGTAGCTAGGTTCACAAACTGAACGTAGTAGTTATGTTCCGGAGTATCGAACATCCAATCCTGCGGATTTGCGAACATTACCTGCTGGTGAAATCCCGTGTACTCTTCGAAGAAAAAGGCCTCGTCATACGGCGAACTCACTACTATCTTTTCGCCCGCGAGTTTTTGTACTTGAAGGACGAGCGTCGGGTTTACGGGATAACTTGCTTCCTTTATCACGCAGACGTTTGGTATGTCTGCAAGTTTTGCGATAGCTTCGGCGCCCAGCAAAACGATATGGGGTGTGTTTAGGAGACCTACTCCGATGTTGACTTTCTCGGCAACTCTCTCAATAAATCTGTAGACCTGATCCTCGGTCCTCGAGGCGTACGGGGCGCTCAAAATTATCAAATCTGCGCCCGCATCTTCAGCGTGCTGACTGAGCTCGATGCAATCCTTCAGGCAGTCGCGTGAAGTGTGGATTCCTACGAGAGCCTTGCCGCTCGCAGATCTTATTGCCTGTTCGCAGACCTTCTTTCTTTCTTCCATGGTGAGAGCCCAAAACTCTCCGCCTGGCCACGTAAAGCCGATACCTTTCGTGCCAAGCTTCAAAACCTTTTTGATGTTTTTATCCAGCCCGCCCAAGTCGATTTCGTCCTCAGGTGTGAACGGGGTGATCATGCTGGACCAATGGCCGTGAAGGTTTTCCCTGGCCCACTGCTTTGCCTCGGCTTTCTTGTAGTTCAAACCAAGCCTAGTATTCACTCTTTGCTCGATTTAACTCTTTGTCGAATATTGAACTTGGTAATTAAATTCTCGGTCGATTTATTGCTACTTTTTTTCAATCATTGCGATGAGTCTCACCGAAGAACCATCGCCTTTGATCCATTTTGTAGGTAGCCCCATTATGGTGCAACGCTTGCCAATCACTTTGTCGATGTCTCCACCGACATTCTCCCACCCGATGATGCCGTTGGTAAGCATCAACCGGTGGCACGGTTCCCAGTAAGGAAAATCTTGGGAAACTTCGCGTCCGGTTTCATCTCTGTAGGCGTCCAAAACCCATGGCAAAATTGGAGGCGGTTGCGCGATCATAGTCGCGAGCGGATGATCGAGCGCCTGCGAATCTACGCCGACTCCTTTGACCTTCTTTCTAACGAGCCATTCACCAGCCTCGTTGTACAGACCGGGCGCATAAACGAAATATTTCACAGTGTCGCCCCAGAATTTGTGCCAGCCCGTGTGTATTATGACAATGTCGTCTCTCTCGATTGCTGGCTCCGCCTTTTCCAGATCTTCAGGGGTGATGACCTCCCATTTCTTTTTTGGAATGTCGACCACGACCCCTTTTCCTACGTATCTTTCTATCGGTACTTCATCAATGAAGGGATACTCTTCTTCAACATGTGCGGGAGCATCTGCGTGCGTGCCCATGTGCATTACATGCGTGACTTCTTGACTCAGGACCCTTGATTTTGCGTGATAATGCATCCTAGAAATGCCGATGTCTTGGAAGTAAGGCCACAAAGGGGCACCTGCTCCATACGCGTTAGTCAGATCAACGAGTTCCACTTTTTTGTTCAAAACCGATACCGGCGGCTTGCGCAGAACATCAGCCGGCTTCCCCAAGTGATCTGCAGGGTACTTGCCGTGAAGATATTTATTCAGTTCGAGTTTCTCTCGTTCTCTAATGTTATCGCAGCTAGGCAAGAAATCACCTGTTTGACTACTGTTTCGGATAAGTCACGACAACGAGCATCGTTACTGGCATGTTCGTTTTGTTGATGATCCTACGTTTCTCTCCCGAGGGGATGTACAATGAGTCGTTGGGGCCTAGATTAGACTCCTTACCGTCTTCCGTTATGACAGTGATAGTTCCTGAAACCACGAAATACAACTTCTCTGGATCTCCGCCCGCCATCTCCGCTCCGCCGCTGGGGAGAAAGTGAGTCAGACCAACCCAGAAGCTCTTGGTCCCAGATAGTTCCTTGTCATGAAGCCTGAAAGATATACAGCCGAAATGACCAGGGGCATCGTAAGGTTTTGCGTCCTTTAATTCCATCTTTTTCAAATTTTCACAGCACTTGAGAGGGACGCGAGCTCCTTCAGTAATTCAACTTTTCCGCGTTACACGGGTTATGTCAAAAATTAGTCTTGTCTTTTCCTTTAAGCCCTAACACTTGCCTGGCCTCATCAGGGGTTGCGCCTTCCTTCCCAGTTACGTCGTATACAAGACTCTTGATCTTGGAAACTAACTCGGAATTACTCTTTGCCAGAACTCCTTTCGATAGGTATAGGTTGTCTTCGAGTCCGACGCGCACATGACCTCCGCTTACCGCGGACAAAACGCAGAGGGCAAATTCCATCTTGCCCGCCGCGCAAACCGAGTAGGTATAATTTTCTGCTCCGATGACGCGGTCTGCGATCATCTTCATGTGTAGCAAGTCATCGGGAGTTGAGCCGATGCCGCCCAGCACGCCCATCACAAACTGCAAGTGAACGGGGGTCTTTACGCTGCCGTCTATTATGTGCTGCTTTACGTTGTAAACGTGCCCAACATCGTAGCATTCGAGTTCTGGCTTTACGCCATTTTCGTACATAGTCTTGCAAAAAAAGGCTGAATCGGAAAAAGTGTTCTTGAAGACTGCGTCTCTAGTCCCCTCAAGGTATTTTTGTTCCCATTCGAATTTCCAGTCGGGTACTTTTTTCTTTGCCATCGGGTACAAGCCGAAGTTCATCGAGCCCATATTGAGCGATGTCATCTCAGGTCTGAATAAGGGAACAACTTGAACTCTTTCGGATGGCGTCATCGTGACCGCACCTCCTGTGGTGATGTTGATCACGACGTCCGATTTCTGCTTTATTGAGGTAAGTACCTCCCGGAAAAGATTTGGATCTGAAGAAGGCTGACCTGTCTCCGGGTTTCTTACGTGGAGGTGAACTATTGCCGCCCCAGCTTGGGCAGCTTCAACAGCTTGGTCTGCGATCTGTTTTGGAGTCACGGGGAGATACGGACTCATAGTTGGAGTGTGAATAGAACCTGTGACCGCCGCTGTGAAGATTACCTTGTCCATTTGATGAATTCCTATTTTCCACGTGTACATTAATGAAGTTACTTGAGATTTTCTGTACCGCTCAATTAGGTTATGCATATATGTCAGATTTTGAAACGGGAAGCGGACTTTAACGAGGTTTCTGTAGGTAATTTCTTGCATGAATAAGGTCGTCAAGAACGCAACGGACGCTGTTGGTGACATCAGCGATGGGGCATCAATAGCTATCGGAGGTTTTGGTCTTTCCGGTATTCCCGAAAATTGCATAAACGCACTCGTTCAAAAGGGAGTGAGGGGGCTGACCTGTATCTCGAACAACGCAGGAGTGGATGATTTTGGAATCGGACTGCTTCTACAAAGAGGACAAGTCAAAAAAATGGTTTCAAGCTATGTCGGAGAGAACAAGCTGTTCGAGTCTCTCGTCCTCTCCGGGGAGCTTGAAGTAGATCTGGTTCCCCAAGGTACGCTAGCTGAGAAACTGCGGGCTGGCGGTTCTGGAATTCCTGCCTTTTACACGCCGACTGGAGTTGGTACCATCGTCGCCGAAGGCAAAGACATACGAGAATTCGACGGACGCAAGTACGTGCTGGAACGATCGATTAAGGCCGACTATTCCCTTGTGAAAGCCTGGAAAGGTGATACCATGGGTAACCTCGTATTTCGAAAGACTGCACGAAATTTCAATCCTGTTTGCGCCATGGCTGGAAACGTCTCGATAGCCGAGGTCGAAGAACTGGTTCCCGCCGGGGAAATCGATCCAGATCACGTTCACCTGCCCGGGATATTTGTCAACCGCATTTTTCAAGGCACAAACTATCAGAAGAGAATAGAAAAGCGAACCGTAAGGAGCGACGGGCATGGTCCTGACTAGAGAGCAGATAGCAAAACGAATCGCCCGGGAACTCAAGGACGGGTACTACGTTAATCTTGGGATCGGTATTCCAACTCTCGTGGCAAACTATGTTCCAAAAGGAGTGACGGTAATTCTTGAAAGCGAAAACGGCCTGCTTGGCATTGGACCCTATCCTTCCGAATCAGAAGTTGATCCGGATTTGATTAACGCCGGAAAGGAAACAGTGACAACGATTCCAGGTTCCTCATTTTTTTCTAGCGCTGATTCATTTGCCATGATCAGAAGCGGGCGAATCGATATGGCGATCATGGGTGCGATGGAGGTCGACGAGAAAGGGGACATAGCTAACTGGATGATTCCTGGAAAATTGATAAAGGGCATGGGAGGCGCGATGGACTTGGCTGCAGGTGCTCGCAATCTCGTAGTTGCGATGCAACATGTGGCGAAAGACGGATCGAGCAAAATTCTGCCCAAGTGCTCGCTACCGCTTACCGGCGTCGGCGTGGTGAAGAAGATTTTCACGGAGCTCGCGGTAATGGATGTCACACCAGAAGGCCTCGCGCTGAGGGAGAGAGCACCCGGAGTGAGTGTCGAAGAAATCCACCGGTCGACCGCGGCGAAGCTAATTGTACCTCCAGAAGTTCCTGAAATGAAAGTTTAGAACCCGTTAAAACAAATGACAGCGAGCAACAGTTAATATTCCTCTCTTTTGTGGTTCAGCTAAATGCCACAACTATTCAAGAGTATTTTTGATCTGAGTAAGAAGGTCGCTATCGTCACTGGAGGCTCAGGTGGTCTTGGAAAGGCTGCAGCCCTTGCTCTGGCGGATTACGGAGCCTCCGTTGTAATTTCCAGCCGACATCAAGATGCCCTCGACAACGCTTCGAGGGAAATAAGCGAAGAGACGGGGAATCATCATGTCAGTTCAAAGACCTGCGACGTGACCAAGGAAGAAGAAGTAAAAGATCTAGTGGGCGACGTGGTCAAAGAACACGGGAGGATCGATATACTTGCCAATTTCGCCGGAATGAACATTCCAAAACCAGCTGAGGAGTACACTCTTGAGGACTGGCAGAAAATAGTCAACGCAAATTCGACGAGTGTCTTTCTCTGTTGCCGAGAAGCGGGCAAAGAAATGATCAAGCAAAAGAGCGGCAAGATCATCAACGTCTCCTCGGTTAGGAGTGAATACGCACTGCCCAGGAACTATCTGGGTTACTGCGCCACCAAAGCTTCTGTCAACATGATCACAAAGCAGCTCGCGTGCGAATGGGCCAAGTTCAACATTCTTGTGAATGCCGTCGCTCCAACAGTAATCGAGACGCCACTGACAGAGCATCTCCTGAAAGACCAGAAATACGCGGAGACTTTGAAGGCAAGGATTCCTTTGGGAAGATGGGGAGTACCGGAAGATCTTGCAGGCGCGGTAGTCTTTCTATCGTCAGAAGCGTCCAACTTTATCACAGGCCAGATTCTTTTCATTGATGGCGGCGTTACAATCTGGTAGGTTTTCAATCCTAAAGCTCTTTATTCACAAATGATGCGAATGATATCTTCTTGGAAGCGCAACAGCTCGAAAAAACCGGCATAACAGTCAGAGGAGAGACTTCAGCAGAGTTTCGCGAGATCCTCGCGTTACAGGCTCTTGAGTTTGTAGCTGATCTCGATAGAAAGTTTCACAAAACTCGAGAAGAATTGCTTGTGAGGCGTCATGAAAGACAGAAAAAACTTGATGCGGGAATTCTTCCGGATTTTTTGCCAGAGACTGCCCGAATAAGAAACGACTATTCCTGGACTGTTTCTACGAATCCCCTCGATCTCCAGGATAGACGAGTCGAGATTACTGGTCCTGCAGGCGACACAAAAATGGTCATCAACGCGTTCAACTCCGGCGCTTCGATGTACATGGCGGACTTTGAAGACGCCCAATCACCTACCTGGGACAATACTATCAGAGGACAAATCAATCTGAGAGATGCGATACGCCGAAAAATCAGATACAATAGTCCTGAGGGAAAGGAGTATTCACTCAACGAAAAGACAGCGGTTCTCCTAGTGAGGCCGAGGGGATGGCATTTGGAGGAGAGGCACGTGCTCGTGGACGGGAGACCAATCTCGGCATCGATGTTTGATTTCGGACTGTACCTTTTCCACAATGCCAACGAGCTCCTAGCGCGAGGAACGGGACCGTACTATTATCTCCCAAAACTTGAGAGCCACTTGGAAGCCAGGCTATGGAACGACATTTTCAACTATGCCGAAGAAAAATTGCGTTTGAAGAACGGAACAATTAGAGCAACTGTATTGATAGAGACTATTCTCGCAAGTTTTGAGATGGACGAAATCTTGTACGAACTGAAAAATCATTCTTCGGGGCTAAACTGCGGACGGTGGGACTATATTTTCAGCTTCATAAAGAAATTCAATAAAGATCCAAAGTTCGGCTTGCCTGACCGTGCGCTAGTAACGATGGACAGGTCCTTCCTATCTGCATACGTAGAGCTCTTGATAAAGACCTGCCACAGGAGAGGCGCGCACGCCATCGGCGGGATGGCTGCACAGATTCCAGTGAAGAACAACGAGGGAGCAAACCGCATTGCATTCGATAAAGTCAAGCTCGACAAACTCCGCGAAGTGAAAGCGGGGCACGACGGAACTTGGGTAGCTCATCCGGGTCTTGTTCCGGTCGCTAAACAAGTATTTGACGAATATATGCCCCAAGCCAACCAGCTTTCAAGCAATAAACAGCGCGATGTGCAGATAGGACAGAAAGAGCTTCTTGATGTTCCGAAGGGGGAAATCACCATTGCAGGTTTGAAAACTAACGTAAGCGTAGGAGTACAATACGTCGCCGCGTGGCTAGGGGGTCGAGGGGCCGTTCCGATAAATAACCTGATGGAAGATGCGGCAACGGCCGAGATATGCAGAGCGCAGATATGGCAGTGGATCCATCACAAGGCTCGCCTGTCTGCTAGCGGTGAAGTTATTACGATTGAAATGTTCAGAACTCATCTCAGGGCGGAACTGGACAGGCTCAGAAGTGAATTTGGTGAGCAGAATTTCAAGAATTCGTACTTCGAACTCGCCGCGAAGCTGTTCGACGATGAAGTGAGTTCGGTAGAGTTTCCGGAATTCCTGACGATTCCTGCATACGAGATTTTGCTGACGCTCAAGGAAAAATTTTGAAGAATAGCTGAACGTTCTATTTCATCGCTAGAGAAGTCATCGAGTCGAGAAGGAAATCGACCTGTTTCTGCGGCGGAGAAGGATATGCCTGCCTGCTGTTCTTTAACCCCATCTCGACCAAATCCTCCGCGACCTTGGCGTAGATGTGCGGATCGATGACAGGAATCCCTAGAGTCTTCGACACTTCCCTAGTGTCAAGGCCCCCTGCAAAAACTAGAGGCAACGCCCAAGGCACCAAAACTTGAGCT
Source organism: Nitrososphaerales archaeon (assembly GCA_030038075.1). Lineage (GTDB taxonomy): Archaea > Thermoproteota > Nitrososphaeria > Nitrososphaerales > CADDZS01 > DATLTL01. The sequence goes on from JASHPO010000149.1 coordinate 15,931, forward strand.
CCAGCCTTTATCGCTCTATGCCCAAATTCAACGAACATGTCGTGAATTGCGTTCTTTTTTTCCGCAAAAATCGTCGGGCCGTATTCTACCGCCTCGACGTAATGAACAATATCTGAGATCCCGTAACGCCTAGCAAAGCGATAGATGTGCGCCGACATTCCCGCGGGGCAAAAAAATCCGGCCTTGTCTGCGATGACACTCGCGGTGTGTAACACTATCCTTCCCGGTCCTACTACAGGGATGTTAACTACGCACCTAGCCTCGTCTACCCCTGGATCAAAAATGCAGTCTACTAGACAAGCGTCGTAGCCTTCTTTTTCGGCTTCAACGATGCGCTTTACTATGAATGGAGTTATGTAGATGAGATCAAATTCCGTCGGTCTGTCGACCCAGTACGTCCCTTCTTCGGGTAAAACTACGTCAATTTGTGTCTCCTTGGCGACGTATTTTTCATATTGTTTTTTCCGGGCATCCAGCTGCGATTGTGGGAACGATTTTTTGTTTCCCATCAGTCCGACTACTGCGAGTTTCATTTTGTTTCAAGACAATCCATTCGCATTTGTATTAAGAGTTTGCCGGACAAAATCCTCGGGGACAAAACGGTCACCTATTGGTTTAAAATCAGTACCAAATCAATCGGTTTTCGATGCCCTGGACAATTGGCGTTGACGTGGGCGGTACCTTCACCGATACAACCGTCATCAACGACCAAGGCGAGATCTATTATTCCAAGGTTTCGACGACGCCCGGAAGGTTAGAGCAGGGCATACTGAACTCCCTGGTTGTCGTCTCTGAAAATATTGGCGTTTCAGTCGAGGATCTCCTGAAGAATACTCAGCGTTTCGCGCACGGAACGACCCAAACAGTAAACGCGGTAGTTCAATACAAGGGATCCAAGACGGGCTTCATCACGACGAAGGGCTTTAGGGATCACCTGCTTATCATGCGCGGCGGGAGAGGAGTAGGACTACCAGACAGCGAGAAAGCATTCTTCAACAGAGTGACAAAGCCCGCTCCGCTGGTGCCTTACGAACTATGCGAAGAAGTCACCGAGAGAGTAGATTATGAGGGAAGGATAATTTGCCCTCTTAATGAGCAGGAAACTCGGAAAGCCGTAAGGACGCTGCTCGCAAAAGGCGTCGAGTCGATCGGAATTTCCTTTCTCTGGTCGTTCAAAAACCAGGAGCATGAGCAGAGAGCAAGAAAGATCGTTCAGGAAGAGGACCCTGACACTTTCGTCACTATCTCGAGCGAAATAGCCCCGGTCCTGGGCGAATACGAAAGATCGGCCACGACCATAACGAATTGCTACGTCGGAAGAATACTCCGAAATTATGTGCAAAAGCTGCAAATGAGCCTCAATGCCAGAGGGTTAAAACAGAATTTTTTTCTCATGCAATCCGTTGGAGGATTGATTCCTGGAAATGAGGCCCCCAACAAAGCAGCCTCTACTGTCCTCTCTGGATTGGCTGGGGGTATAATTGGTTCCCAGTACCTAGGAAAATTGCTTGGATTCAATAACATAATCAACACAGATATGGGCGGAACGAGCTATGAAGTGGGAATAATTTACGAAGGAATCCCGCTGATTGCGCCACATCCACTTTTCCCTCGTTTGGGGCCCTACGTGAGCAGATACCATCTTTCCATCCCGATGATAGATATCACTGCCATCGGTGCCGGTGGAGGAAGCATCGCGAGAACCGATGGCAAAAGCCTCAGAGTGGGCCCGGACAGCGCGAGCGCGGAACCTGGTCCTGCGTGTTACATGCGGGGAGGAACGGAGCCCACAGTAACTGACGCAAATCTTGTGCTAGGTTTCCTTGACCCCTTCAATTTCCTTGGAGGGAAGATGAAGGTTGACAAGAAACTCTCAGAGCAAGCGCTGAAGAAAGTATCCGAACCTCTGGGTATAGACAATGTGGACGCGGCAAAAGGAATCTACGAAGTCGTCAATACCCAGATGACGGACCTGACCAGATCCTTGACTCTTGAGCGCGGATTTGATCCTCGCGATTTCATGCTGTTTGCTTACGGTGGGGCTGGACCTCTTCATTGCGCGGTTTATGGAGCCGGTCTAGGTGTTCGCGGAATTCTGGTTCCCGGAAAGGGACTTGCGACCGCCCATTCAGCTTTCGGCGTCGCCACTTCGGACTTGAAGCAATCTTTCGCGCTTTCTGATTACGTCGTTCTTCCCACCAATGAGGAGAAAATCAACGGGAATTTTAGAAAACTGGAACAAAATGCACTGGATACTTTGAAACGCTGGGGAGTTAAAAGAGAGGACATCGTTTTGATGCGCAGTCTGGATATGAGATTCAAAAGACAGACGCATGAAGTTGAGATCGAGGTTCCATCTAGAGAACTAACAAAAGAAGACATCGACCAACTCGGCTCAAGGTTTGAGGAAAAGTACGAGTTGCTTTTCGGCAAGGGGACAAGCTACAGAGAAGCAGGAGTCGAGATGACCACGTTCAGGGTCGACGCGGTCGGAAAGATTTGGAAACCTTCTTTGAGAAAATTCGACAAAGAGGGCCAGGACTCGAAGCATGCCCTCAAAGAAAAGCGAATGGTGTTTTCGCGAAAGGCAGATGATTTTCAGGACACTCCGATCTACATCGGTGAAAAGTTAAGGAGCGGAAACAAGCTTTCAGGCCCCGCTGTAATTGAATATTTAGGCACAACCATAGTCGTCCACGACGGGCAGAGTGCGATGCTTGACCCGTATATTAACGTGATAATTGACACTCGTGGAGAAGTGGGAAATTGAGCAAAGAAGTGTTCAGCGAGTACCTCAAGTTCGTTGAAAAACACGGAGTTCGAGCTATTGCGTGCCGCAAGTGTGATCACATATTCTGTTACTCAAATGAGGACCCAAAGGAATTTGCGCGTGTGAAAGAGGTTTCACTCTCCTCTGCAGGTGGGCTGTATTACGACTCTGACCGCTTCCTCTTCAGGCAGTTTTACTGCCCCGAATGCGGAACGATGTTTGGAAACGACGTGGCTGAGAAGGGGTCCCCGATCCTGTGGGAGACAAAGATAGACAAACTGGGAGTGGAGAATTGATGCAGAACGCAGTCGACGCGACAACTTACGAGGTAATCAGACACCGTACTTGGCAGATAACGGATGAAATGGGCATCGTTTTGAAACATGTTTCAGTGTCGCCAGTGGTTACTGAAGTGAACGATTTCAGCACAGGCGTGCATCTTGCGGACGGGAGTGCGGTGCTCATGGGGAGCTTTGTCCAAGCTCACTTTGGGTCGGCGCCTGCGATGGTGAAGAGCGTCGTCGCGGATTGCTCTGAAGATCCCGGAATCAACGAGGACGACATGTTCATAATGAACGATCCGTGGAAGGGAGCGCTACATACCGCAGACGTTGCGGTCATCTCTCCGGTTCACTGGAAGGGGAAGCTAGTCGGTTTCACCCAAGCTACTGCGCACCAGCTCGACATCGGGATGATAGTTCCTGGCGGCTTTGGAGTGACCCAAGACGCCTTTCAAGAAGGCTTGCGAATGACTCCGACGAAGATCGTCAGCCGCGGGCAGATTAGAAACGACGTCATGCAAATGATACTGAATATGATAAGACTGCCTCAGGCAGTTTTGGATTTCAAAGGACTGATCGCTGCAAACAACGTTGCAAGGAGCAGAATCTTGGAGCTTTATCGACGATATGGCGAAGAAGCTGTTCTTGCGACGTGGCAAGGATTGATCGAGCGTTCTAGGCTGTCTTTCAAGCATAGAATGCGCGAGCTCGCCGACGGCACATTCTCTCATATTGACAGAATCGAGTATGACGGCCTCAGAAAGGGAAATTTCGAGATCAAGCTGGCGATGACCAAAAAGAACGAAGATTTGGTGTTTGATTTCACGGGCACATCGCCTCAGGCGGGAGCGAGCATCAACTGCACAATGTCCGGGACACTTGCAGGGATCTGCGGAGCTGTCCAACCCGGCCTCTGTCCTGACATTGACTGGAACGAAGGAATACTGGGCTCGATTAAGGTCATAGCCCCCAAGGGAATCTTGTGCAACGCTGAGATGCCCGCTCCGGTTTGCAGATCTTCCGTCACCGCAGCGTGGATTGTTAGGAATTGCGCGCAGGCTTGCGTGGGCAGACTCATCTCTGCATCTCCAAAGTATGCAAAGGAAGCGAGCGCCGTCTGGACGGGCAGCCAAAACATTCTGCAAATTTCAGGGCTAAACCAGTTCGGTGACAGGTTCGCTCATGCGTTTCTGGACACGATGGCCGGAGGGGTCGGCGCGAACGCTTCCCATGATGGAATAGACTGCGCCGGCGATGCATTCGTCATAACATTGGTGATCGCAAACGTAGAATCGCACGAGGCGACAAACCCTGTACTCATTCTATACAGAAGACGGCTCAGGGATTCAGGCGGAGCTGGCATGTATCGCGGGGGTGCGTCCATGGAAGAGGCGATAACCCCGTACGACGTTGAAAGAATACAGGCAACTTCGCTAGGGAACGGTATGGAGATGCCAACCGCAGCGGGATTGTTCGGCGGGTATCCGGGTCTTGGCGCGGGAACTAGGTTGAAGAGGCAGACCAACGTCTCAGCGTTGTTGAAAGAAGGAAGAGTTCCAAGTTCAATAAATGAGCTCCAAGGTAGCGAGGAAAAGCAGCCGATTTGCATTCCCAATACTTCGCTTGAAAGAGGGGACGTGTTTCACTGGTATTGGAGCGGAGGCGGAGGTTACGGCGACCCGCTCGACAGGGATCCTTCTCTGGTCAGGCTTGACGTGATCTCGGGTGTAGTGTCGGCAGAAGCGGCGAAAAATCTCTACGGGGTTAGCTTAGCAGGCGAAGTTATGAATCCAAGAGAAACCGAGGAACTTAGAGCAAAGATTCGCAAAGCAAGATTGACCTAAATGAAAAACTAATTCGATTGCTACCTTCGATTCAGTAATAGTGTTCAGCTCAAGATGACAGTAGATATTCTCATTTCAAATGTTTCTGTATACATCACTGGAGGCTGGCATCGCACGAGCGTTTCCGTATCTGAGGGCAAAATTGTCAGTATTGATAGTCCCACCCAAAAGCATAGTGCGGATAGGCTGATCGATGGCTCAGGTTTGTTTCTGTCTCCAGGGCTGATTGATTCGCACGTCCATTTGGCCGTACCAGGAATGGGTCTATGCGAGGATTTTGAATGCGGAACACGTGCGGCTGCAGCCGGCGGCGTGACAATGGTCTGTGACATGCCAAACACGAATCCACTCATCACCTCAGAGACTGCGTTCAACCAAAAACTTCAGACGGCCGCGCCAGTCGCAGCCGTCAATTTTGGTCTCTGGGCCGGAGGCACTATCCTCGAGAACATACCTAGGTTATTAGAAATTGGTGCATTGGGAATAAAGATCTGGACGGTCACAACCCTAAATCCGCCTGAGCTAACGGTCACCGATGATGCGACGCTTTTCAGGGTAATGAGCAAAATTGCAGAGTGTGGTGCTCTTTGCATGGTTCACCCGTCGAGCCATCGAATGTTTACTGATTGTAAGGAGGGTCTTGAGCATCCCGAAAGAACTCGGCCGGCCGTCACGCACGAAGACGATTTCATATCCGAAACGATAACCATCAGTACAGTTCTCTCGATTGCACGGTTTCTAAAGTCAAGAGTCCACATCGCGCACGTAAGATCGAAACAAGCGATAGCGCTTGCCGAGCGAGCGCGCTTTATGGGTCAGGAGGTTAGCCTCGAGGCAAACCCAAAGTACATTTTCCTAAGAAAAGAAGATGAGACAATATTGAACACTTCTTCCGAAAAGCCCTGGGGTCTGGCTCAGGATCAAGCTGATTACATTTTGGGAAAAGTTTACGACGGCACAATTAACATCATTGCGACAGATCACGCCCCAATCGAACCTGAAAGGATATCTCAGTTGAGCAAAAATACCTGCATGTGGTCGTGCGGCCTTG
>JASHPO010000150.1 GCA_030038075.1 Nitrososphaerales archaeon
ATACCGCCGCGCTGCTTGCATCTTCAAACTTCTTCGAAAGTAAGGCCCTGAAAGAACGTCTCGCTCTTCGAGGAGATCCTCCTAGTGCAAAGCACCTCCCAGCTGGCTGTGCACTCAATCCAAGGTGCCCCTTTGCGAGCGAGCTATGTAAGATAGAAACGCCTACTCTGAAGCCTCTCAACGGTGAGCACAGCGTCTCCTGCCATCATCCTGATCAGGTGCAGTACACGGTCGGAGAGTTTCCAAGCGGGAAGATGACAGCTCCTTTGCCCTAAGTTGTCTGCTCGAACGAACTCGCCGGTAATCAAGAAAAAACTGCGCTCGCCTAATTTTTCTCCGAGAATAACATTCGGATCGCGAATTCTGGCGATTTCACCCGAGTCCGACTGAAAACGATTCGTAGCTGTTAAAAAGGGGCCTAAGTTTTGCATATCAAGAATCATGCCTAGCATGAACGGAGCTCAAGCTCTAGTAAAGTCGCTAGCCAGCGAAGGAATTGAAGTAATCTTCGGCCTCCCCGGTACTCAGATTATGGCGATTTATGACGCGCTTTATCATGAACCTGGAATTAAAGTGGTAACTACTAGACATGAACAGGGAACAACCTATATGGCCGATGGATACGCACGAACTACTGGAAAGATTGCCGCCGCCTTAGTCGTTCCGGGACCTGGTACACTAAATGCACTGTCCGGTCTGGGCACCGCATTTGCCTGCTCTTCGCCGATTCTTCTCATCAGCGGCCAGGTACCCAGCAAGTTCGTGGGGAGCAAGAAAGGCATGCTACATGAAGTTGATGATCAGCTTGATGCTATTCGGCCTCTAACAAAGTGGTCGGCTCGAATCATGAACCCTCAAAAGATTCCCGACGCCATACATGAAGCGGCGCGTCAGTTGAAAACAGGTCGGCCTAGACCCGTAGAAGTCGAAATTCCTCAGGACATACTCTACGCGAAAGCTGAGATTAAGATCAGCAAGCCAAAACCAGTCAAGGCGTCAAAACCGTCTCTGGTGGCAATAAGGAAGGCGGCCCGGATGCTCTCGCTCGCCAAGAGGCCTATCATCCTTGCGGGAAGCGGAGTGATGATTTCCGACGCATCCCAAGAACTACGTACCCTTGCAGAAAAAATAAACGCACCAGTTATTACTACTCCGGAGGGGAAAGGGAGCATCCGAGAAGACCATCCGCTGTCTCTAGGAGCGTCGTACATTAGGCATGGGTGTGCAAAGTTCGCCGTCCCCCTAGCGGACGTGATACTGGCGGTGGGGACAAGATTGCTTGTCCAATCACTTGCCTTTAGCATTCAGCCAAATCAAAAGGTTATCCAAGTCGATATTGATCCTGAAGAGATCGGCAGAAATGTTCCGCTTGCCTTGGGCATTACTTCCGACGCGAAGCTGGCGTTGCATGCCATAACTTCGGGGTTGCCTTCCAAAAAACGAAATAGCGAATGGCGGCAGGACGAGCTAGAAAGCTTTCGAAAGCAAACTCTCGAAATCTTGGAGAGGGACGCGAAGGTTCAGCTAGAGATCTGCAAAGTGCTTCGTGAAGCGCTTAAAGACGATGCTATAGTTGTGAACGGTGTTACTAACATGGGGCACTGGAGCCCAGTTTGCCTGAAGGCTCTTGAACCCCGCACGTACATCACGCCCGGTTACTTTGGGACACTCGGCTTCGCATACCCCACGGCTGTGGGGGCGAAAATAGGAAATCCCGACAAGCAGGTTGTCGCACTTTGCGGCGACGGGGGTTTCATGTTCACCTCGCAAGAGTTGTGCACTGCCGTAAAGCACAAGGCCAATGTTGTGACGCTGCTGTTTGAAGACAAGGCATTCGGATCGAGTTTGAGCGAACAAAGAGTTGGTTTCGAGGGAAGGATCTTTGAAACACAATTGCTGAATCCTGACTTTGTGCGCTACGCAGAGTCCTTCGGAGCGGTTGGAATCCAAACAAACGGCCCCGGCGACTTGAAAGATGCGCTAGACAATGCCCTGAAGCAGGAGATGCCCGTAGTGGTTGATATACCAATGCCCACCCTGCCTCCTCCATTCCACACGAAGGGCTGAATCTTGAAAGGAATGCCTTCGCAATGGCACTTCGCCGCTGAAGTCGTAATCGCTGGCGCAGGGGCGACAGGCTTGGCAGCGGCGGTTCAGGCAAGTGGAGAAGGAGCGTCAGTCATCGCAATTGATGAAAACATCGACGTAGGCGGTCACGCAATCCTAAGTTCAGGGCGATTGAACTTGGGTGGAGGTACTTCGCTACAAAAGAAATTCGGGATAGTCGACTCGCCCGATCTCGTTTACAAGGATTGGGTTAATCCTGCCTTGCCAGAATACCGTTACAACGACAGAGAATTGATTCGCGCTTGGGCTGATGAGAACGCATCGACATTTGAATGGCTCGTCGCCAACGGTGTAAAGTTTCCCGATGTAGCACCTTCAACCTACTGGGCTGGCTATAAAATTTCCGCGCCCCGCCATGTTGTTGCAATTTACAGCACAACTCCGAGCAAGGATAACCCAGCTGGGAAAGCAGGTGCAGGTTACGTCAGACCGCTCGAGTGGGCCGCGAGAAAAAACGGTGTTAGGATTCTGCTAAGGCACAGGCTGACGCGAATCATAAGGCATTTTGGCACTAGCGGAAGAGTCATAGGTATTTCAGCAAGAAACTTGGTCGATGATAAAGAAGCAAATATTCTTGCAAACAAGGGCGTGATCATTGCAACGGGCGGGCACAGCAGTAACGTCAATTTTCGCAGAATATTTGACCCACGATTGACGGAAGAGTATCAGGTCGCAGGGGAACCGTACTCTTTCCAGAATGCTGACGGTGAGCTTGCCGCAATGGAGATCGGCGCCTCTCTATATGGAACGGCAAACCAGACCACTGAATTCGGCCTGACTATCATGAAGCCAGGACACATAGGTTGCCAATACGGGTACTCAAATCTGAAGTGGGTACCCGAGAGTCCTTACTTCCATTTGGCGCGCGCTTCGGGTCTGACCGTGAGTGATTGGCAGGATGTGATACTGGTAAACCACAAAGGAGTCCGATTCTATGACGAAACACAAGGGATATTCACCGAACCGCCTTCTACGTACGGCTGGATAGACGCCGCGATGGGATGCAACGATGATCCGTGTAACGGAGGAGGACCTATCTGGGCGATTTTTGATTCTGACGCTGTTCAAAGAGAGAAATGGAATGTGAATCCCCCAGAAGTAGATCTCGATGGCTGGTTTTTCGAAGGCGAGACTATCACGGAACTGGCCGCGAAGATCAAGAGTAAATATCAAAAGAGCTCGATGCCTCCTGACGTTCTTGAAGAGACTGTCAAAAAATATAATTCCTACATTGACGCAGGAGCGGACGCCGAGTTCAACAAGCCGACTCCGAAATACAAGATACAGTCACCGCCGTTTTACGCCGCGTGGGCGACGCCAATAATCCACGATTCGCGTAGCGGATTGCGCATAAATGGGAAATGCCAGGTCATCGACAATTACGGGAATGTAATTCCTTCTCTATATTGCGCCGGTGAATCCGCTGGTGGCACGAGCATCCATGGGCTCACCAGGTGCATTCCGCAAGGCAGGATTGCTGCCAAAAATGCAATTGCCGAACCGTCGTTTTCACTGCAAACCACGATGGTCTGAGCTAGGATTCGACCTGTAGAACTGTCGAATAGTACTCTTTTGCGATTTTCAAGACCTCGTAAATATTCTCGAGAATCTCTTTTTGAATTTTCAGATGCTCTTCGTTCTCTGTGATTTCACTGGCTAGCTTTATGCATCTCATACCTCTTCCTTGTTTTGGTTGTAAATCGCGATCTTTGCAGCCGTTTCGTAGTCGGCCCGCGCCATGAGCTTATCTCCGGAAACACTCGCGCAACTTTCCTTTTTCTTTCTCTAAACTACCTTCTCTAACTTCGTGTGACATAGCTAGTGAGTAAGAACCGGCCTCTTTCAAGACGTAGCGGATTTCATAAATTATACGTGGTTGAAACGAATTCTCACAAGCCGTACCACGTTCTTCCCGCCACGAGACTGACAAGAAAAACGACTACGATTACGATGATGAGGAGGTATATGAGAGTCCCAAGAGCTGCCGCGATTCCGCCGAAACCCAACAGCGCAAAGATGATGAACAACACCACCAAAACGAGCAGAAGATTTAGCAGACCCATATCCGATCAGAGTCTTCTTTATCCGAGCGGTCTAATGTCATTGCTGTCTGAGTATTACTATGAAGTTTCATGAAGTGATATTCTAAGACATAATTCAAGACCCGACCGATCAAGTAGGACGGCGTAAACGTTTCTCCTGCTCCCAGCCCTTATGTGGCGGGTTTTCAGAAAGGGCGAAAAATGCTACCCGCTGCACATTGAGAGAGGAGATTACGCGATAAAGATGCTTCCGCTCTCTCTCAAAAGCGATCACCACATTCTCGCGCCGCGTAACGTGATCAACACATGCATTTCATGTCATCGCCTAAATATCTATTCAGACAACAGTAGAGAAAAGATCTACAGAGATATGTATCGCCGTGATTTGCAAGTGGCTCAAGCAATGCAGTCACTGGTACTATTCGATATGGCAGTAAGCGTAGGCCATCCCATTCGCAACTCTTGACGATTTGCAATAGGACTGCCATGCGAGTAACGCAATTCGGCAAAAAAGCTGAATTTCGAGCTGGTGACCACAGAAATGAACGGACGGCGACTAGATTGAAAACAGGCTACCACGATGTCGAAAGTAACGGCTCTCGAACGATTTACACCTGTCAACGCTGCTTTCGAGAGTTTGAAAGTCAGATCGATTACATCGATCATCTCATAGATATCTACAACGGTTATCCGGTTCCCGCAAGCGACGCGCAGCTGAAGTTTTACGCGAAAAGCGAACCTAATGATTCGGAAAAAAGAGCCTTTGAATATACGGCCGGGCGTGCTCCGCCCACTCGTCCGTTTCAAGAATCGTCCGTTGCAGAGGAAATCAGAAAGAGCCGTACCCAAAAGAAAAAGGATGGAGACGTCGCTTCGAAACTATTGTACCTTTTGCTTGCGGACGTATAGCTACGCCAGTAATCAATGCGATGTGAAATTGTTAGGCTTCCACTACTAGTTCCCCGTGATCCATGAAAGGATGGATCAAGCAATATATCAGGCAGGTAACCAAGAAGGTTCCCTGCTCGCTCGCGACAAACTTGAGCGTGTAGGTTCCGCCGGGAAGCAGTGCCACCCCTGGGTCAAAGTAATGCACAATAGTAAACCCGTGCGGCTCTGAGGAATTCTCACTGATGATATGAATGATAACAATGTCCCCAAGCTGAACTTGGATAACCGGCCAGCTTTCGCTCAAGTGGTAGAAGCTACCGTTCATCCCCTCCATCGGGCCTCTATCGCTTTCTATTATCGTGAATACCACTGTATTCGGAGTTGTGGAGCCTGATGATGATTGGGTTGTCGTCGATGTCTGTGCAGAATAGTTCGCCGTTGAGACCAATAACAGTCCCACAACTAAAACGGCGGCAACAGCAATTGAAACCGGAATCCAAGTTTTCAAACGACTGCGGTCCTCTTACAAGCGCAGAAGTTACTAATTCGCAAGGAAACCTTGCCCCTTCCGGTTTGTTTTGTTCTGAGCAACAATCTTGCTCATGCTAGAACTAATTTTGTTTGTAGAATCCATGTTGAATTTCAGACCAAAAGCAGTTGCGGTTGGAAAAACAAAGTAAGCGGAGTAGTAGACGATTGGAGAGCTCGAAAAGATCGCTGCCGTCGGTGCGGCTAACGAAATCAACACAGGTAGCGATAGGCAACACGCAGCTCCTCCGATTACGCCGAGAGCAGGCATCACTACCAAGGCGCGCGAGCGCATCGCGTTGGTGCACATCTTTCCAATTTCTGCAACCTTCATTATGTTAGTCAAAACCAGAACCGCAATTATGAATGATATTGATATTGTGTAAAAGGACAGAGCCAGCACGTACACGGGAGGGATAAAAATGTCAATACTGGGGTTGAATGCGAACCCTGCGAGCAGGGAAGCTACCGACACCGGATAGATCGGAATCGATGCGAGGTTGACATTCAGTTGACTGACCAGTGAGTGTATTCTGAAACTGTATGCTACTATTCCCTCCAGTATCAGCCCATAGAGGATCAGGTGTGCAGTCCAGTAAGACCCTAAGAGTATAGAGCCGCGAAGCGTTCTGATGTATTTCGAAAAAAGCGATACAACGTACCGCATCGGAAAAAGAAATACCAGACCCACTATTGAAAACCAGAACGCGAAGGATGCGGCGCCTTCGAAGAAAGCGAAGGCCTGCGAACCAACGTAGTAAGCGTATAGCGCGAGTGGGAAGCTTACCGCGAAAATCGTGAGAAGCAGCATGGCGGCGATATATTTTAGTCTCGTACTTGCATCAGCTCATGCTAGTTTGCGCAATCAAGGCAATTAGGTTTCCTACCAAAAGCAAATTGTAATCGCTCACAGTGCAGAAACATCTCCTTGGGCAGGCTTCATTGACCTCGCTGGCTTGGTTGCATTTCCGATAACGGGAAGGTTCGTCAGGCCTCCGCTGTACGTTGGTTTTCCCAGTTTCTGTCGCAACCAGCCGCGAACGTCGTAAAAGTACTCGTTCTCGTATGGGCACGCGGAAACGCAATCGCCTACGCCTATGCATTTGTGGCTCCTGTATTGCCCGCTCGAGATAAAGCTCCCGGGAAGGTCTGTCAGTCCTACGGGACATGCCTTCGCGCAGTCCTTCGTCTCGCATGTGGCGCACCGCATCGGGTCCTTCACCTTCAATCTGAACATTCCGAACCTGCTCACGAATTGGTTGAACAATCCCCAGTGACACATTCCAGTGGATACGCAGCCATAAGTTCCCACGAAAGGAATCGAGACGAAAATGATGTACCATAGAAAATCAAAGTAGAGGATGTAGAGGAAGCTTGCGATGTCGCTTCCAAAAAACGTGAAGCTGATCACCCCGACAGAATTCAGGTACGAGACGATTGCGGCCACTATCACCGAAGTTATTACTAGAGATGCGACTACTTTGTACAGACCGGACATGCGGCTGGTAAGAAGACTCCTTCCAAGTTTTGATGTCCTGTTGAATTCCTTCATCGAATCTGGGAAGGTGCCCTGATACATTAGAGCTGCCGTGCAAAAAACGGAGCACGTCTGCCTTGCGCCAAATAGGAAGGACAAAACGCCCGTAATTAGATAGGTTCCCAAGATAGCTGCGAGGAATACCGGCGCAACTGCTCCCGCGGTTCCTATTCCCATGCTCCAGCCCAGGAATGGAATAGAAGCGACTTTAGTTCCAAACACAAAGGACGGAAGAAAGATGGAATATGTGAAGTAAGCCAGAATGACGAGGCCGAGTCTTATCTTTGTCTCCAGTTCACGAGTAATCGTGATCTTGAACACGACCAGCGCGCCCATCTCGGCACCCATCATTATGAGAAACCAGCTCGAACCAGTTATCGCCCCGAAATACGAAATAAAATCGTAGAATGCCGCGCCGGCCTGGTTTGCGATCGATCCAGCTATGGGAGCGAAGCTAATGCCCGTTACAAAGCTCTGACCGTGATAGAGAATATCGAATAGCCCTCCCATGAAATATTCGGCAATAAACGTCATGCTCATGAATCCGAAGACCCACCATGGATCGTTGAGCCACGATCTCGATTTCGAGGATTCGACGCCTTTTCCTGACAATACCGCGTCGAAGAAAACTGCCATCTCTCCAATTACCGAAATGACAAAAAGTAGAACGCTGTTCTCGACCTCCCAAACGTAGAGACCGGCCATCATCAGGGCATACATTGAAATTAGGGCGAGAAGGTACCATCTGATTACGCTGGTTATCATTCTGTGTTTGAACAAAAATTCGTAAACGAAGATCAGGAGACCAACCATCGCGACGCTGCCCAAAATTATGCTGTCGCTCGCCCACGAGGAGCTCCTGATCGCGGTTGGCGCGAAGAACATTACAACCGACTGGAGCAATATTATGATAACGAAATTTCTGGGCAGGTCGTTCCGGAGAAAGTAAACAGAAAGAAGCATTTCGAGAGCCATTGTAAAAATGAACCACTCAGAGCCGACGACTGTTTCGAAAGCTGAAAGCGCAGCAGAACCCGAGGGTATCAAAGAAGTTCCCGAAGCTAGAACGAAAGCCCAGCCCATCATGAACTCGTTGAGCAATATGAGAGAGATTGTGACCGTGCGTCTCGTAAGAGTCGCGGAACCTTTTTGCTCGAGCTGATCGTGTTCGGCTATAATTTTAGATTGCTGATTTTCTGAACCAGAAATGACTGCCCGTTGCGTTTGCTCATCTTCGAGCAGATCTTCCGCCCAGTATCTGAGAATGAAGATGATTCCACCGGTCATCAGGATAGCGTTTAGTCCGACCGCTTCCACAATGCTCGTTACACTTGGTGATCGAAGGTAGATCACCGCGCCGGCAAACATGCTGAACATGGTAATGAGCAAATAAAAAACTAGGGCACTATCGGCTCGAGTCTTCGCGTAGATGTTTCGCTTGACCAGCCAGCTCGTGCTGATCGCCATCAATACCGCGGTGGGCCAAAGCCATAGTGACTGCAGCAAAAAGACTGCCAGCGTACGAGCTGACGGCGCGCGTCAAAAGGTTTTATCCTGAAACTGTTGTCGCGCGGAAATCCTAGTAAAATGTGAAGGGATTTGAAAAGTGTTTGGTGATCGAGGATAACCCCGTCCGCTCGAAAGTCTCTGCGTGGGCAGATCGCGGTCTTTCTGCGATTCCGAGGGATATAGCTCTTTTGAGCTCAAGGCTCTCGTTGATGGCGCAAAACTCGCGAGAAGGGAACTAGGTTTTAAAGAAGAGAGGCCTCTTAGCGAGCACGCACTTTTTGAACCCGAATAAGAGCGATTTGACTAGCATCCAGAATGCCGGAGTTCAGAATGGAAATTCGAATAACTTGGTCTGATGTGGACGCCGCGGGGATCGTTCACTTTAGCAACTTTTTCAAATTCTTTGAACGTACAGAAGAGGAGTTTCTGAATAGCTAGAGCTGAGCTATTCATCAATCGTCGAAAAATAGAGTCTGTTTGCCTCGCGTCGAAGTATATTGTCGGTATCTCGAGCCATGCAGATTCAACGATAAAATCTCGGTCAAGCTCGCGATTGAGCATATAAGCCAAATCGATTAAAGAAAGTTTCGTTATCAAAAATCTAACTACCAAGAAAAATAGCGGTTGAAGGATACTTGGTTTGTGTTTCTTCCTCTTTAGAAGTTGAAAGCCGTACTGTTGCCAGCAGAACTTCCAGACAGGATGATGAAGTGATTCATCATTGATTGAACCCGGCCCCGTTTCTCTACAGCTAGAATAAGTGTCCAGCCCAGGCATCCCTATGCAAAAACTTTTGACAAGTTCTGTCAAATATCACGGTGGAAGAATTGTCGCAACCGAACGGCAAAGTGTATGACTATCTTATCGTTGGAGGGGGATCTGCTGGCTCGGTTTTGGCCTCTCGCCTTAGCGAGAATCCTGAAACCTCAGTTCTTTTGCTTGAGGCCGGCCCTGATTATGGAGTCGGTGAGCTCCCCGAGGTAATATCAGACGCAAACAGGGCCGGCGGCGACGAGGCTCACAATTGGGGATACGTCAGCGAACCGGGCTTTGTCGGACACCCCATTCACCTTGCGAGGGGAAAGGTCCTGGGCGGAAGCTCTTCCGTAAATGCAACGATCGCCCTAAGAGCTCGCCCCTCCGACCTTGCAAAATGGACATCGAAGTGGGGAATCACTGAGTGGCCGTACGATCTGGTTTTGCGAACCTACAAGGAAATGGAAAATACTCCTACCGGGGACGATGCCTGGCACGGACGCACGGGCCCCTTCCCGATAAGACAGATGACTTACGAGACCATCACACCAACTCTGCGCGCATATGTAGATGGGGCCGTCTCTGTGGGCTACAGGAAAATCGAGGATTTCAACAGCGATCAGGAGAATGGAACGGGACCATATCCTGTGAACGTCGTCAATGGAGTGAGACAGAATACTGCAATTGTTTATCTTAACAACGAGGTGAGAAATCGTCCCAATCTTACTATCCGCGGTAACTGCGAAGTAGACCGCGTAATAATGGAGGGAACTCGGGCCGTTGGCGTCAGACTTGTGGACGGCGAACATTTGCTGGCAAGAGAAATCGTTCTCTGTGCTGGTTCATACGGCAGTCCTGCGATCTTGCTTCGCTCGGGAATCGGTCCAAAAGAACACCTCCGTTCGCTAAATATTCCCGTTGTCGCAGACCTTCCGGTAGGAGAGAGACTCACAGAACAGCCGTTCCTCTACAACGTTTACTCGATTCCCGCGGGCAGCCTCATGAGACCTGCAGTTGGTTCGGTCATATGGACTAATTCTAGTAATATGCCCAAAGACGAGCAAGACCTTCAGCTGTGCTCTACCCACCTTCAAGATCCTTCTTGGAGTCCCACAGGAGCGGCGACGGGAATCTCAGTTGCTCTGACGCTTCCGGATTCAGTGGGGAAGCTCGGCCTTGTAAGTCGAGATCCAGCAAAACAGCCAAGGATCGAGCTCAACCTGCTAGCAGAGGAAAGAGACCGAAAGCGTATGGTCGAAGGAGTGAAACTCGCCAGGACCGTCGGCAACTCAGATCCTTTCCAAAAGGTAAGAGCAAAGCCGTTGGGTTTGACCAAGGAAAATCTATCCGACAAAGACTTGGAAAAGTCAATCGTTTCAAAAATAGACACTTTTTCCCACGTGAGCTGCACTGCGCCCATGGGGAGAGATGCTGACGCCTCTGTGGTCGATGAGCTGGGAACGGTTCACAGAGTAGAGGGATTGAGAGTTGTGGACGCGTCGATAATTCCAGAGATAATCTCAACACCTACAAATCCAACGATCATAATGCTCGCCGAAGTAATTTCAAAAAACCTAGTCAATAAATAGCCTTCGATGAATTTTGATGCATGGCAAACTTCTCTCAGTCCGAGATTGATTATCTGAAATCGCAGTACCTTGCGCGGATTGCTACTACCAACAAGAAAGGTCAGCCAGACGTTGTACCAGTCGGTTTTGAATTCGATGGAAAATATTTCTGGATCGGAAGCCACGATCAGGAAATATTTTTTCGCGGAATAAAGTACAAGAACGTAAAGAACGGTAACAAACTAGTCTCGCTGGTCGTCGATGATCTAGAATCAGTCGATCCGTGGAAACCCAGATGCGTCAAGGTCTACGGTATCGCCGAAGTCATGGATCACGATGGCGAGTTCGGAAAAGGCAAGTACCTTCGCGTCACACCAAAAACTTCGTGGAGCATGGGGATAGCCGGGCTCAAGCTCAACAATGGAGGGTTTCGCCAGAAGACAGTTCACGAGTAAGCGATTTTTCCTTTTGAGGACATATCGTATCAGATATAGTTATATGGATTCAATTTATAATCCTAGAATAATGAACGATAGAGGGACTCAAGACACCGAGTTTGAGAAATTTGCAAAACCCCAAGGTGCGCCCAGAGGCTTACTTTTGCACTATATCCTCTATAAAATCTCGCTGAAACCTGTTTACGGTTATCAAATTTTGCAGGACATTGAGGAAAAAACCTCTGGTGCTTGGCGCCCAGGCCCTGGCTCGATATATCCGCTTATGAAAAAACTCGTTTCGCAGGGCTACATCAAGTCAGAGTCCCCGAAGAAGGTAAAGACTTCCCAGAGAATATATCAAATAACTCAGAAGGGAAAAACGCACATTCAAACGACGAGGAAAGTGTTTACAAGCGCGGGTCAGCGTTGGAGCTCTTTGGCTCGAATTTTCTCCGACATGCTGGAACCGGAAGATATCGCAAAGTTCTTCGTTGACGGCTCGAAAACGCAGTTTGAAATCGCCAGAGAATGTCTTCAATCGAAATTCGACAAAATGTCTGAAGGTGAGGCCGAATACATCATGAAAGAGTACTCTCTGAATTTGCAGAGGCAGCTCGATTGGAGCAACGAGGTTCTGCGTGGACTAAAGCGCACCGTGCCTCTCCATGCACAAGCAAAGATTGCGAGTAGGTAATTTAGAAATGTCAATGACAACTCTGGTTGAAAAGGAATCGAGCTCTCCGACCATTGTCAAGGTCGAGGGTCTGTCAAAGTCCTTCGGAAAACTGAAGGCGGTAGACGGAGTCAGCTTTGAGATTACTGAAGGAGAGATATTTGGCTTTCTTGGGCCCAACGGAGCTGGAAAGAGCACAACGATCAAGATGCTGACGACTCTTTTGACCCCGAGTTCTGGCAGGGCGACCGTTTGCGGATACGACCTGATCAACGATGCCAGGAATGTTCGTGGAAGTGTTGGCGTCGTCCCTCAAGAATACACTGCTGATGAGGACATGACTGGGCGAGAGAATATTCTTCTCTGCGCCGATTTATACGGAATTGCGAGAAGCGATTCAAAGCCTCATACAGAGGAATTGTTGAAACTGGTCGAGCTACAAGATGCGGCCGACAGAAAAGTTAGTACCTATTCTGGCGGAATGCGTCGTAGGCTTGAGCTTGCTGCTGGTCTCATAAATTACCCAAGACTTCTTTTTTTGGACGAGCCAACTCTAGGACTAGATGTTCAGACTCGCGCAGCTGTATGGAAGTACATTAGAACTCTCAAGGAAGAATACCGTATGACTTTATTTTTGACGACTCATTATCTAGAGGAAGCCGACTCTCTCTGCGACAGGATCGCGATTATTGACCACGGACACATTATCAGGATTGGCTCCCCCGAAGAACTAAAGTCGTCAATAGGAGGCGACGTGATCGTAGTCGGAGTTAAAGAACCAACTCCGGATATCTCATCGGATATTGCAAAGATCAGTTTGGTAAAGGACGTAAAGAAAACCGATAACACCTATAGGATAAAGGCCGAGATGGGCGAGGAAGCCTCACCCCAAATTATGGATCTGATACGGTCTAAAGGGCTACACGTAGTAAAGATATCACTCACAAAGCCTACACTTGACGAAGCTTACTTGGAATACACTGGAAGAAGCCTTCGTGAGGAAGAGGCAAACAGAATGGCGATGATGAGTCAGCGCTGGACAATGGCAAGGGCCAGATCTTAGGAGTTCGATGAGATTTGGAAAAGATAACAAGAACCGCGACTACAGAGGAGACCGTTCTGAAAGACTCCTCCCAGCAACAGGTGATGGCACCTGCATTACAGAGACCGAGCATTTCACGGCCTTCTCCGAAGATTAACAAGAGCGCAGTCCACGGCCTCTGGGCACTGACCAGTAGAGACTTGAGGAAATGGTACAAGAACCCGCTTCTTTTGATAATGTCCTTGGTTCAACCTGTCATTTGGCTCGGTCTGTTCGGGAAGGCGCTCAACTTTTCGGCGTTTATCACCGGTGCGGTGCCACCTGCTGAGGTTAATCAGATACTGCTTAACACCTTCGGAACCACGAGTTACTTCTCGTTCCTAGTCTGCGGAATGCTTGCTTTCGTAATACTGTTCAATTCGGCCTTCGGCGGAATGTCTGTTGTCTTCGACAAGAGATTCGGTTTCATGGACAAGGCTCTGAGCACCCCTATAAGCAGAGGCACACTTGTGATGGCCAAAGTGATGCAGGTTGTAATCAGATCTATGATTCTCGCGGGGATAATTCTTGTCGTGGGGGCAGCGCTCGGTATGGTTACATCTCACTTGACGGTTCCCGGTATTCTGGGCGCGTTCGGTGCAATGTTCCTCATCGCATTCGGGCTTTCTTCGCTGTACGTCATGCTCGCCCTGAGATCCAACGATTGGCAGACCCAAATGGCTCTCATAAACCTCATCAACTTGCCATTGTTGTTTGCAAGCAACGCGCTGTTTCCGGTGAAGATAATGCCTCACTGGCTCCAAACGGTGGTAAAGTTCAACCCGGTGAGCTACGCGAACGACGCAGCAAGACAGTTAATAATTGGTGCAGTTGGCACGAACAGTCTGTCTGTTGACTTTGCTGTTCTGGGAGCGTTTGCTATCGTGTTCGGCACGGTCAGCATAATCCTCTCCTGGAAACTACTCACGAAATAGGTGTCTAGCTTGGTCGCAGTCGACGAAGAAGGGCCGAAACCAACTCAGGCCCCGACAACTCAATCGTTTGATCGCAAATACGCGAATCGAACGATGGTACTTTTCGCGGTGCTCGCCGCCGCCGTGATGTACATAGAAATCATGCTGACGCCCTCGCTACCGATTATTTCTCGCGACTATCACATCAATGCTGCGCAGGCGAGCTTGATTCTCTCCCTTTACACGGTGTTTGGGACCGCTATCAATCCGATAGTTGGCAGGATGGGGGACATGTACGGCAAGAAGAAAGTATTGACCTATGTTTTGTTTTCATACTGTGCCATGGTGACACTGACATCATTTGCTCCTACATACAATATTTTGCTGTTAACTAGAACGTTCCAAGGAGTCGGCCTCGGTATATTCCCACTTGCCTTCAGCATGGTGAGAGAGCAGTTCCCTAGGGATCTCGTACCAAGAGCTCAGGGAATTGTGAGCGCAATGTTCGGAGCAGGGCTCGCCCTGGGTCTGCCCGTCGGCGCTTTCATCGCAAACACGCTGGGCTGGCAGGCAAACTACCACATCGCAACTCCGTTCATCATTG
The DNA here is from genome assembly GCA_030038075.1 of Nitrososphaerales archaeon. GTDB lineage: Archaea > Thermoproteota > Nitrososphaeria > Nitrososphaerales > CADDZS01 > DATLTL01. Next base: position 14,668 of record JASHPO010000150.1, read on the forward strand.
CCCTAACTGTAATAATAATATTCACGGTAAGAGAATCAGTCTACAGAAATACTAGCGCGAAAATGGATTACGTAGGAGCCGGACTCTTGGGAGTTTCGCTGGGACTCATTGTTCTCGGACTGTCACAAGGCGCAGTCTGGGGCTGGTCCTCACCCGCGGTCTTGGGAATGATGCTTGGAGGCGTGCTGGTTTTCGTTCCACTGGTTATTTACGAGCGGAGAATTGCAGATCCACTGCTCAATTTCAAGCAACTAGCGATGAGAAACGTTCTGGTTTCAAACATCATCGGCCTTGTGGTGGGCGTTGGGATGCTCCTCGCGTTCCAGTCAATAGTTTACCAGCTTGAAAATCCAACTCCATCAGGTTACGGGTATGATATCTTCACGGGCGGACTATATCTACTGCCGATGGCTCTTACGATGCTCGTTGTAATGTTTCCCGTCGGTATTATGATCTCCAAGATAGGAACAAAGCCCTTCATCTTCGCTGGCAGCATTATCGGGGCAGTTGGATTCTTAATGATGGCAACTGCGACGAAATCGATCCAGATACCAGAGTACCTGGTGGTTGCATCGGTGGGGATGGCCATGCTCATGGCCTCGATGCAGAATCTCCTGGTACTTAGCGTCAAGCCTCAGGAAATGGGTCTAGCTACCGCTATGAACACCGTTTTCAGGAACATTGGTAGCAGTCTAGGAGCTCCAATAGCTGGCTCAATACTTTCGACATTCACAATTCTGATAACTCTCGACGGGTTCACGTCTCCGTATCCTACGGTTACCGCGTTCCACTACACCTACTACGTCGCGGCTTTCGTGTTCCTTCTAGCGTTCGTCGCGGCGTTGTTCGCGCACGAAGTGATCGGGAAAAACGCGAAATCCGAACTGCTGAGCGTTAATCCTGGAACTAGTGGAGACAAACCGCAACAAGTTTAACAGCTTGGCGGCGGTGGCGTCTTCGTGATTAGACGCAGCCAACTCTTCGTTCCGGGAAACGACGAGGCCAAAATAAGAAAGTCCGTTGTGCTAAAATCTGATTCTATCATCTTCGATCTTGAGGATGCGGTTCCTCCGGGGGAAAAATCTGGCGCTAGGATTACCCTCAGAAAGTTGCTGAGTGAGCTTGATTGGGGTAAGAGGGAGCTCTGCATTCGAATCAACAAGATCGGCTCCAAATACTCGACGGAGGATATTTCCTTAGTCAAGCGTCAAGATAATGTGGAGACTATTGTAGTGCCGAAGGCTGAGCAAGTTCCTCCGGAAATTATCAAGGCAAACAAGGCTATAATTCCACTAATCGAGACAGCTAAAGGCTTGTTGAATGTAGAGAAAATCTTGAGAGCGAAAGGAGTGGAGGCTGTCTCCATAGGCGCGGGGGACCTCGCAAATTCTGTTGGGGGTAGCGTCGAAGCTTACTCCCAGAATCTCTACATAAAGACGAAGATTTTGATCGCTGCCGCTGCAATTGGCGTGGACGCGATCGATTGCGTATATTTCGAGCTCAAGAATCTCGAAGGGTTTCGTAGGGAGGCTATTCTTTCGCGCGAGCTTGGGTACGTGGGGAAGCAAGTAGTTCACCCCTCGCAAGTGGAGATAGCAAATGAGGTTTATTCGCCCACGCAAGCGGAGGTTGACGAGGCCAGGAAAATCGTGGAAGCCTATGATTCATCGGCGAAGCAAAAGATCGGTGCTATTCGTCTGGACGAGAAACTGATTGACGCAGTACACTACAGAAAGGCGAAGGCTTTGATTGAAAAGGCTGAAGAAATATCCGAAGCGATTGGTTTTTCTGATAGGAAATTCCCAGTGTGAGTAATGTCAAAGACTGAGCAAACGACTCCCACCTTCAACTCGAAGGAGATGAAATGCATCATGTGCGGCGAAGTGATGTTTTATTCCCCTGAAAATCTCGTCCACGTCTGCTTGAAGGGAAATCACGGGATACTTGCCTATTTTGAGCCGGATTCGTGCTGGTTTGCCGCGGAGGAAAAGACCACGGCGGAATTGGCAGAGAAGAAAATCAAATTCCACTTTATTCCGAAGAGCGTCTTTGAGAATGGCGGAATAGGCGCCGGTTTCGAATGCGACCAGCACGGGACGGAAAAGCAGGTCTAATGTTCAGTTACCAGTTCGATCCAGATGCCGTTCGGATCTTTGATGAAAGCTATCTTCCTAGTTGATCCTTGAAGCGAATACGGTTCCTTCTCGATTTCAACTCCTTTTTTGCGAAATTCCTCCACCGACTTTTGAACGTCGGGCACGGACAGAGCGATGTGGTCGAGCTGGTCTCCGTCTGTCCAGTCCTTCTTGTCTCTCCAGTATGTTAGTTCCAGCGCTGGCGCTTGCCCCTCGCCGCGGACAAAGGCAATCTCTGCACGATTTTCTGGTATCTCCCTGCGGCTGGATAGTTCTAGCCCAAGAGTTTTGCAGTAAAAGTCAATCGATTCGTCCATATTTTTGACGGTTATCGAAGCATGGACAATCTTCAAGGCAAGCAATCATGGGAGAAAACATCGAAATAATCATTTCTGAAAAACGCGCACGTTTTATATGAAAGGCCGGTTTTTTCGAGTCACATCCACTTGGCATCGATAGAGCTCCTGATTACGGGATTTCTAATAATACTGCTGGCCGCTTCACTAATCTCCATCAAATCCAAGCTACCTTACACACTCGCCCTTGTCTTCATAGGCATCGCTCTGGTGTTTCTCTCAAACAGCTCTCTGCCAGGGAGTATCGGAGGGTCATTGTCGCAGATAAGAGACTACACACTCACTCTCGGTTCGAGCCAGGGTGGAGAATTATTCGTGGGGCTTGTTGTCCCGCCTCTCGTGTTCGATGCCATGATCCACATAAAGTCAAGCGATCTGAAATCCGTGCTGCGAGCCTCGTTTGTGCTCTCCACAGTTGGCGTAGTAGTCGCGACCGTTGTTGTTGGCGTATTGTTGTGGCTCGTCGTAGGACTCACGATTCCCGTATCGTTTCTGTTCGCAGCAGTTGTGTCTCCCACTGACACGGCAACGGTGCTCGAGGTGTTCAAGCGGATCAAGGTTCCCTCGAAATTGTCTGCACTCCTGGAAACCGAAGCTTCCTTCAACGATGCGACGGGAATTATGATTTTTACAATTGTACTGACATCAATTTCCACGTCAACTCTTCCTCTGTTCAAATCGGCCATTAGTTTTGGCTTGATCTTTGGCGGCGGAGTCGCAGTGGGACTCGGGGTTGCATTTGTGGCCGAACTTATCACAAGCCTAATGTCGGATCGGCTGTCAGAAACAATACTGACGATCACCGTCGTTTATGGCTCTTACGCTGCGGCGGCGGGTCTCGGCTTCTCCGGCCTTATTGCGGTCTCCGTCGCGGGATTATACTTTGGTAATTACACAATCAATACCACGATAAGGCCTTCGAACAGAGAAGCGTTAAGAATATTCTGGGAATTTGCTGCTTTTCTTGGAAACTCGATAGCATTTCTCTTCATCGGAATGAGAACAGACCTGGTGAGACTAGCCCAGTCGGCAGAACTGATCGTCGCAGCATACCTGACCGTTCTCGCCGCACGAGCGGCGACTGTATATCCGATTCTGACTTTTTTTGACAAAGTTTCAAAGTCAATCGACCAGCACTTTCCTTTGAAATGGCGAAACGTAGCCATGCTGGGCGGAATGAGAGGAGCCTTGTCGATAGCTCTCTCTGCTACTATTGTATCGTCATCCGTAATAAGCACTGCTAACGCCAACACTATCTCTGACATGGTGCTCGGCGTTGCGTTTACTTCTATAATACTCCAGGGCGGTCTGCTATCCTCCTACGCGAAAGGAAAATTCCCTGAGGAAGTTACGACAAAACAAGAGGAAATCTCGGTGAGGCTCGCGGCGGTGTCATCGGATATCGATGCCCTTCAAAAGATGAAAAGCGATGGAAAAGTCTCGGAGGGAGAATTTCTGTCAGAACTTGAGCGAGACAGAGATTCTCTAGCAGAAATACTCGATGAGTTGGAAAGAACAATTGGCCCTACCAGCCTGCTGAAGGTACGGGCGACCCAGCTATACGATTCAATATCATCTTCACTAACAAGTAGCGCATCCAAAAGCCAGAAGAATGAGAGAGACGCGAAGAAAAGTTCTGCCTATAATTCAAACGAAAACGGGGAAGAGAAAAAATCATGAAATTCAAATGTGAGAAACTTCCAACAGATCTTTGTTCGAATATCGTAATTCTATCTTCGTGGCTGACGACTGCAAGCGTTAAACTTTAATCGCTATTCGGATGAAGACTGTCTGAGAAATAAAACAAAGATGTCGGAACTCCGTGTAGGAATCGTCGGCGCATCTGGCTACGTCGGCGGAGAGTTGCTCCGAATACTCGTAAATCATCCAAAGGTAAAAGTGACCGTTGCTACTTCGAAACAATACGAAGGCGAAGTACTTTATCGCGTCCACGCCAATCTGCGCTCTTTCACTGATCTGAAATTCACGGCTCCAAAACTCGATACCCTGACTTCCAACTGCGATTTCGTTTTCACTGCCGTTCCGCATGGATCTGCGGTAAAAGTGGTTCCGGACATTTTGAAATCAGGTCTGAAGATCGTTGATATGAGCGCCGACTTTAGACTCCGAGAACCGTCGGCCTATGAGCACTGGTACCATTACAAACATCCTTACCCGGAGATGCTCTTCACGACGCCGCTGGGTATCCCCGAGATTTACGGCAATGAAATCAGGGACTCGAAGCTCGTGGCAAACCCGGGATGTATGGCCGTGACAAGCATTCTCGCTTTGGCGCCAATCGCCAAAGCAGGACTCATTGACCTCTCGCATATAGTCGTCGATTCGAAGATCGGAAGCTCGGGTGGGGGAGCAAAGCCGACGATCGCAACCCACCATGCGGAGAGATACGGTGTCATTCGTCCCTACAAGCCTGTCGATCACAGACACACGGCCGAAATTGAGCAAGAGGTCTCAATAGCAGCGGGAACTCCGGTCAAAATTTCGATGACGCCGCACGCGATAAACATGGTACGCGGGATTTTGGCCACGATTCATACTTTCGGAAAGGAAAAACTGGAGACACCCCTAGTCTGGAAGAC
>JASHPO010000151.1 GCA_030038075.1 Nitrososphaerales archaeon
GCGATTTATTCAAATTCGCCGATCGGACTGCTCGATCCTCAGATAGCTGCGCAGTGGACCTGGTTGCAACACGGTCTCTCGCCTGCGCTTACGGCAGATCCACCTTGGCTTGTCACATATCAAAACTCTGTTGCACTCTCGAAGGGGTTAACAGCATATTCGCTAATAGTCAACGGAGACATCGTAGTGATTGGTCCATATCTAGTCATTCAGCGAGAGAACTATACTTTGTCGTCATTGATCGAAGTTTCGCCCTAGGTTGTACGTGGGTGCGAGTATGAACGAAGATAAAATTGATGGTGCGAAATGTAACCAAGAAAAAAGGCCGCAAACCTCATCATCAACACATGATCGGGTGCCTATCTATCGATTTTATACAAATTGTTCTTGAAGGAATGAACCCGGTTTCGATATGGATTTCACTCGCATTCCGTTTGAATAAAAAGACCAGTTTTTCTGGCTCCCTTAATGTCACTAGTCTTTTTATTCGACAGAGGAGCAGAAGACCGGCCCTTTCCTTCTGGACGTTATTGTCTTCTGAAACGGTGAATCTAGACTGTTAATGATTACCATCGCAGCAGCGGCATGTAAAGCGGGGACTCTTCCTCGAGATTGCGCTGATACCACCCTTTTATCCTGAGGCGGTACGCGATTCCAAGTATGTCCACCAGCATTCTGAGAATGTTTCTCGGCTTGAAGGAGGAATCTAGCTTGACCATTGTCGGGAGCTCTGCAATTTTTAGACCTAGCATGTGCGCCACGACCAAGAGTTCCACGTCGAAAGCGTATCCCTTCACTGAGACCAGTGGCAAAATTCGCTGAAGGGCGCTCCTCTTGAAGACCTTGAAACCTGCCTGGGTGTCCGCAAGAGGAAGCGAAACCAGAACCCTTACCATGCAGTTGAATCCGATGCTCAGGAACTTGCGCTTGAAACCTGCTTCAACTCGCGAGCCTACGACGCGCTTTGACGCGATGGAAATGTCCGCCTTACTTAGTGAGATGAGAAAATCAGCAAAATTCGAAGGGAGCGCCTGAAGATCCCCGTCAGCAAAGATGATGGTGTCTGATTTGGTGAAACCGACTCCGTACATCAGAGCGTGGCCCTTGCCGCCGTTAGCCTTGCGCACTAGCTTTATTCTCTCGTGCTTGATTGAACTTAAGGCGGCGAAGGTGTCATCCTTCGAGCCGTCATCGACCACCACGACCTCAAAATCCTGAGCTATCGCTCGTTCCTGAGCATAAACCCACTGGAGAATCCTTTGCGCCGCCTGCCTTCCACCGTTATAAATCGGGAGAACAAAGGAGACGACTGGCTTTGCAACTGTGATCTGCTCGAGCAATTCTTTTTGTTCGGGTTTGCGCTCGAGAAGGAGCGAGGACATGACTTTGGCTAAATCGCAAAGAGAGATTTGTAGAAAAAATTGATCTATATAGAATAAGCCAGTTAGTTATCGCAAAAGACTTCTAATTGATCTAGGCATTTTCCCAGCGATCACAATTCAACGCGCATTGAAATTACTATTCTATTGAGAAAATGAACAATAATAGAAACTTTCGTTGGCATGGGATTCGTGATTTAGCTCCCCTCAATAGCAGAATTTGAGTGAGGAAGAACAGAACCACACAAGTCAATAGCAGGTCTGCATTCGTAAACCATGCAGAGATCCGTATATCGCTTGAAAGGAGACAATATTCTTGAAGAAAAACCCTCTGTTAAAGAGGAATGTCTCTATGCCAAGAGGAATCAAGCAGAGGGAGATGTTCCTCAGCGTCTTTACTACGGAATGAGTGTCTATGTACGAGAGCACTGTAACCAGTACTGCAAGAGTAGCACATGATGTCTACGAAGATGAGAACGCTAATTCCGAGAGGATTTGAGGCAGAGCTGAAATTGAGGATAAGAAGATCGAAGGGAACCTGACGTAATTTAGAGCGGAAGGCAAACTTGACATTCCCGATTGAAACTGCATAATCAAGTTGCTGGAAAATATCTGTCAGGGCTAGAACCAACAAAAAATAATAAACAAACAATAGCGGCCGAAAGAGATCCAATGGCGAGGTATCTGCGAACTCCACTCTTCGAATTCGACATGTCTTCGGGTTTCCTATCATAACTTATTTCTTGATTCTCTCAATAGAATAGCAATCTCCGATGGAAGGACTAGAATTCTAAGCGCCTCATTTAGATGAAATCGACAAAAGGAGTGCTTAACAAGAGCACCCTCAGAGCTTGACATTGAGGAGTTAATTGCTATAGTTTCTATATTGCAAAGTAACTTCAAAAGGAGAATTTTGAAAACAAAACAACGCTTTTCTACTTTCACTTAAAGCCGATTCTCAAGATCGTGCAAACGTGAGAAACAGTGGCAGTCCCTCCAAGAATTTCGATAATAGGTCTGGGATACGTGGGGCTTACAACTGCTGTCTGCTTTGCAAGTCGGGGCCTGCCAGTTTCTGGTTTTGATGTCGACATAAAAAAAACCGAGAAGATTGGTCAAGGGATCGTGCATTTTCACGAACCCCGCGTCGCCGAACTGCTCAAAGACTCTCTCGGTCGTGAATTCAAAATCTCACGCGACATGTCGGAGTTGGGCGACATAATTTTCATTGCGGTGGGGACACCGGGAAAGGAAAACGGCAGCATTGATCTTTCGTACTTGAAGAGTGCTACGGAAATGCTCGGGAATGCTCTCAAGAGTCAAGAAGGTTATCGTCTAGTTGTCGTAAAGAGCACTGTTGTTCCAGAAACCACCGAAAACGCGGTTGAGCCTATTCTCGAAGCTTCCTCAGGGAAAAAAGTGGGACACGAACTCGGACTTGCGATGAACCCAGAATTTCTCAGGGAAGGCTCGGCCGTTCGCGACATGTTCGAACCAGATAGATTGGTCATAGGAGAGTATGACAAAAGGTCAGGCGACACTCTGGAAGAACTATACAGAGCCTACTACCGCGAGAAGATGCCTCCGCTTCTTAGAACGAACCTTGTCAACGCCGAGTTCATAAAATACGCGAGCAACGCTTTTCTCGCGACAAAGATCAGCTTCGCCAACTCGATTGCTAACATTGCGCAAAGGGTTCCCGGCGCGGACATCTCCGTCATCGCAAAGGGAATGGGTCTCGACGCAAGGATAGGTGAACGGTTCCTGAATGCTGGGCTGGGCTTCGGTGGTTCTTGTTTCCCGAAAGATGTCAAGGCACTCGTTGCCTATTCAGAGCGAATAGGATACGACCCTCTTCTTCTGAGCGATACGGAGGAAATCAACACGAGACAACCTTTGATTGCGCTGGAGCTTGCGAAGAACATTCTAGGGTCACTAAAAGGGAAGAAGATGGCAATCCTCGGACTTTCCTTCAAACCGGATACGGACGACATCAGGGAAGCAGTCTCACTGCCTATCATTCAAGCGGCCCTCAATGAAGGAGCCACAATCACGGCTTACGATCCTGCCGCAATGGAAAATGTCTCGCAGGTGTTTGGAAACAAGATTTCCTATGCAAACTCCGCCCTTGAGGCGATCAAGGACGCCGATTGCTGCGTGATTGTGACAGAGTGGGACGAATTCAGGAAATTGCGACCGGAAAATTTTGCTTCACAAATGAAAAATTCGGTGATAGTGGACGGCCGCAGGATTTTCGACCACGACAGTTTCGAGGGCAAGGTCGACCGGTTTCTGGCGATCGGACTCGGAGAACGTCAGAGTTAGGGCTTTTGTGATGACGGACCTGAGCGGATTCAAAGCAGTAATCACTGCCGGAGGCATAGGTACGAGACTCCTGCCGTTCTCAAAGGAAATTCCAAAGGAGATGTCCCCAATTCTGACCAAGAACTCTGGCGACAGGCCCGTCGTGAAGCCAATAGTTCAAGCGATATTCGAGCAGCTCTTTGACTCGAACGTCAGGGATTTTATCACAATCGTCGGCAGGGGAAAGCGAGCTATCGAGGATCATTTCACTCCGGACGGCGCGTTTGTTGAGTACCTGAAAGCAAAGGGAAAGGACGTTCACGAGCTTACCTGTTTCTACGACAAGCTGGAATCCTCGAACATCATTTACGTTACGCAACCCGAGCCGCTGGGGTTTGGAGACGCAGTCTTGCGGGCGAGATCGTACGTCAAGGGTCACTTTTTGGTTCACGCCGGCGACACGTACATAATTTCAGAGAATGCAGAATACCTTGAGAGACTCCACTCTGCTCATACATCGCTCCACGCAGAAGCAACGATACTGCTACAGGAGGTAAAGAATCCCCAGCACTACGGCGTCGTATTGGGGAAAGAGCTCCCCGGAGGTGTCGTCGAAATAGAGAAGGCGGTCGAAAAGCCCGAAAAACACATCGGAAATACCGCGATAATGCCGATTTACATTTTCGAAGAATCTATTTTTGAGGCGCTCAAGAAAGTCCCGAAGGGCAAGGGGAATGAACTGCAACTAACCGACGCGATCCAGCTTTTGATTTCGGAAGGAAAGAAGGTCGTCGGAGTAACGCTATCCAAGCGAGACGTCAGACTTGATATAGGCACCCCGGAAACGCTGATGGAAGCTTTGGTGCTATCAAGCAATCACCTCATAGGGAGGTCCGACGCCGATTGAGTCAACTCATTCAAAAAGACCTCGACAAACTCGTCAATGAGTTCGACTCGGAATTTTCTTCGAAGAAGATTCTTGTCACCGGCGGAGCCGGCTTTCTCGGAAGCTGGCTGTGCGACGTGTTCGTGAGTTGCGGAGCCGAAGTCACTTCTCTGGACAATCTCTCGACCAGCACCAGCAAGAACATCGAGCATCTGGACGGCAGAATGAATGTGCTTGTGGGAAATGTCGAGGACATTACTCTGGATGAAAAATACGATTACATCTTCAACTTTGCCAGCAGAGCCTCTCCCGACGAGTACATTCATCACCCGATCGAAACACTGACAGCAAACTCGATAGGCACGATGAAAGTGCTTGAGATTGCAAGAAAAGGCGGCTCGATAGTCCTCGATGCCTCGACATCGGAGATCTACGGAGATCCTCAAGTCGTCCCGACGCCCGAGAGCTACTACGGGAATACCAACTCTGTCGGGATAAGATCGTGCTACGATGAGGGGAAACGCTACGCGGAGGCTCTCTGCATGGCGTATCTGAGACAACACAAAGTGGACGTGAGAATGGTGAGGATCTTCAACACCTACGGACCGAGGATTCGAGGCGAGGGGCTGTACGGCAGAGCTCTTCCCAGATTTATTTCACAAGCTTTGAGAGGCGAAAAAATAACAATCTACGGGGACGGCAAACAGACTCGAAGCTTCTGCTACGTTGCCGACACGATAAGGGGGATACTGAAATTGTCTTGCGTACCCAAACAGGCCGACCTGATCGTGAACATCGGAAATCCAGATGAAATGACTGTTCTCGACTTGGCGAAAAAAATCAAGGATTACACAAAGAGCCGCTCGGAATTGTCTTTTTCACCGCTGATGCAAGACGATCCAAAGAGAAGATGTCCAGATATCACTAGGGCTAGACACATTCTAGGCTGGCAGCCGACTATAGGCATTGATGAGGGACTAACCCGTACGATAAATTGGTTCGAGTCACAAGTTATGTAAGCCAAATGAAACAACTGTGAAGCTTTTAGTAAAGCCGTCTTGACCTTTCGCTAGATAACTCCCGAGCGGCACACAATGCCAAGCGGAGAGTGCAGAAGGCAATTTGAGCAGATCCGAAGAGATTACGAGTGAAGTTAGAAGACTGGTCCTCACGTGCAGGTCGATGGAAGCGCAGCTACAGCAGTCCATCCCGAAAAAGACTCATCAAGAAGTCGTTGCGAAGATGCAACTGTCCATAGACGGACTCACGGCAGAGCTTGAGAGAACCAAGGCAGACCTCCAAAAGACCCAGCACATTGAAGAAGATCTCAAGAGTTTGAGCGAGCAGGTCACAACCCAGACTCAATCGATAACGAGTCAGTGGCAGTCAAATGACGCGAAAAAAATCCAAGAGCTTGAAGAAAAGATCAACGGAATGGTAGACAGGACCGAGTACCTGACCATTCAGGGCAAGTACGAGGAGCTCAAGGCTTCGACGGTTCCAAAAGTAGATTACTTGGCTCTGCAGAATCAATTCTCCAACTTTGTTCCGCGCGAGAGCTTCGAAGAAATGCAAAAGAGGGTCGCGCAAACAACTGTCCCTCGCGAGCAGTATCTCGCAGCCGAGGCAAGGATGCAGGAACTTGAAGCAAAGATAGCAAACTCCGTTCCGCGTTCAGATCACGAGGAATTGATTGCGAGCATCACTTCGATGATCGGAGAGGCTCCTCACCCATCCGAAACTCCCGAATATCCAAGTGCTCCGAGCATCGAGATAGCTGTACCTGCGCCACTTGTCGCGGGACAGTAAGAATCTCTGGCGATAAGGGACGATTAGTCCAGAGTCTCTATATCGTAAATCGCTAGCAATAGAGTTTGGGATTTGTCCCAATACTCTCTTTGCGGCGACACACCAGAGAAATCTGAACCTACTTGTTTGCTATCGCTGCAGCTTGCTTTTTCATTCCCTTTGGGTTCCATGCGTCGTACTGAGCCTTGAAACCATAAGCGAATGTTAGGGCACCCGCGGCCTGGAAAGTAGCACCCGAGTAACCCAAAAATCCCAGAAGGATATTACTTGTCTGCATTCCTGCAACGCTGATGTCTAGGGCGAAGATTCCATATACCAAGAAGAACGCTGCTATTGCGATAAATTTCCAACCTCTCTCAAGTACACCGCTTCGAAGGCTCCTCAATAATCTGACTGAGTTAAACGCCATAGCCAACAACCCCGCTATAGTCACGACGGCAAGGATTCCTGTTGTTACACTGGTTATTTCTGACATCTTTCTTTTTTCACCTCTTCATGGATGATTTTGTATCTGCTTGCGCGCTTCGATAATTGCGCGCGTTAAACTGTCGTCATATGAAACATCCCCTAAATGGAAATTATCAACGATGGAAGCGACTATCAGTTGTTCTACATGGAAAGCTCTTTCACCAAAGAAGTCTCGGAGACTTTCTGCAAAGAGTTGAGGTTTTATCAAAATCTCCTTTTTTTCCGACTTGTATATCGTCAAAAATCTCCAATAAACTACGTTCTTAACAGATGTGCCAAAGGTATCAAATCCTTTGTCAATGCATTCCAAGAGTTTTTCCTCTCCTTCATTTCCGGCGGCCACTGTTTGCAACAAGAGAAGAACCTAAGGCAGTTATCCCACCTGCCTTTTCAATATATATCCGCGAAGGTTTGTGAAAATGTACCAGGGATCCATTTCACCTGATTTGTGAGAATCAAAATCAGTGCAGGCCAAAGTTTTAGCGTCCTCCACTGCGCGTAGAACGCTATATTCTTTGTAGGTAACGTTAATTTGTAATGTGGACTAAATATATTGTGTAATGCAGCAGCTGGAATGGGGCAACCAAATACTAAACGCGGTAAAGCAGTTCGACGCCCAAGAAAATCTAGTCCTCATCATGCGACACTCTGAGCGGCCATCGTTTGACAATATTCCATTCGAACAGTGGCGTTCGGTCGAACTTACACCAAGGGGCATCGAGGTAGCAAAGAGCTTCGGAAAGGCAGTGAGCACCTCTTCGCAAAATCTCCGCGTCCACTATTGGGGACTGAAACGTTGCGCAATGACCGCAGACGCCATTTCTATGGGCGCGAGAGAAGCAGGTTCCAGAGTCCACGGGCCGACGGATATCGCGCTAAAGCACCCAATATTGAATCAAGTAGATTACGATAGAGAGCTCAAAAGCCAGCGGTGGGAATCTTTCCTTACAATGTGGCTAAAAGGCGGAGAGCAGTCCGCGATGATACCTTCAGACAAGTATGCAAGGGAAATCTTCCGTGATGTTTTGAAGGAGAAATCGTCTTCGCCTGATGGAGTGACGATCGTGGCTACGCACGATCTCTACCTTATGCCTCTCATAAACTACATCTTCCACCCGGCGACACCATGGATCGATTTCTTGGACGGACTGGCGCTCAAGATCTACAAAGACAACACGGCAGTAGTATCGTTCGGCGGTGACGTCAGGAAACTCCCAGTGAACGAATTGACGCGGTAAATTGCTCCCAATTCGTTAGCGCACTCTGACCTCGGCAAAAAATATTGAATGTGCATCTAGTCTCCGCAATCAAGCACTAATTATATATAATTAATGCATGAACTGCGCGAAAAAGGCGCAAAGTATGCGTGAATAATTACTTATAATTAACGTTCCGAAATGTTGCTTTCCGTTTTCAGATTTGAAAAATACAAGTATCATAATAGTCGTTATAGTGGTAATTATAATCGTTATCGGAGGCGCGATAGCCGCTACCAGCCTCCTCGCAAGCAAAACTACTACAACAAACTCGACTACTTCCGTCGCAAGTAGTTCGAGCACCTCATCCACTTCAGTTACGAGTAGTTCAAGCAGCTCGTCAAGCACCTCCAGTTCTCCAACCACCAACTCGATAGGAGTTGTGACGATAGGTTATTTTGCAAACGTTAACCACGCGCCGGCAATTATAGGTATCGCGAACGGCACCTTCCAAAAATTCCTTGGTCCTTCCACGACGATTCAGACCACACTTTTCACATCCGGTAGTCCTGAGATGACCGCCCTTCTGGCCGGAAAAATAGACATTGCTTACGTGGGCCCTGATCCGGCTGTTACCGCCTTTGAAGCGTCCAGCGGCACGGCGCTTCAGATAGTCTCGGGAGTTGCTAGCGGCGGTGCACTCTTTGTGGTGACAAACTCGTCCGGAATAACTAACGCGTCGGAGCTGGGCGGAAAGACGTTTGCGGCGCCGGGTCTCGGAAACACGCAGGATATCGCACTGAGAGCGTATCTCCTCGCGAATGGTTACGCCCCGACCTCCAATGGAGGAAACGTGACCATCGTTGACACGACCAACGCCAACATCATAACTCTGTTCGAGCAGAACAAGATAGACGGCGCGTGGGTTCCGGAACCGTACGCCTCTGAACTGCTAGCTCTCGGCGGTCGCTTGTTCCTTAATGAACAGAGTCTGTGGCCAAATGGGCAATTTTCCACTGCGGAGATTGTCGTGGCGACGTCTTTCCTTCAGGCTCATCCCGATGTGGTCGAGAAGATTCTCGAAGCAAATCTCTACGAGATAAACTGGATAAACAACAACACGGCGCAGGCAGCGGTGCTTCTAAACAACGACATTGCAAACCTGACGTCTACCACTCCGCTGAACCAGAGCATCTACAACAACTCGATGACCTATCTCTCCTTCACGGTCAATCCTCTTGAAACATCGGTAACTCAGCAGGCCGAGAACGCCTACTTGGTCGGCGATCTTAGCTCAGTTCCAAACCTGAGCGGGCTCTACAGCCTAACCCTGCTGAACCAGATCCTGCAGCAGCAGGGAGAACCGACCATCACGAGTTAGTGCAACCGATGGCTCAGCCGAACCCAAAATCAATCTCGTACAGTAGTGCCAACCAAGAAAACGGCACGATACTCGAAGTGAAGGATCTCAAGAAGAGTCACCTCTCCAATGGTAAGAAAGGCAAGCTCCAAGTTCTGGACGGAATCGACTTTTCGGTGCGAGAGGGAGAATTCGTCACAATAATCGGTCCTTCGGGCTGCGGGAAGAGTACTTTGCTCAACATCATCGCTGGACTGGAATCATACGACTCTGGAGACGTGATAGTCAAGGGCCACAGGATCGGTGCGGCGGGTCCGGACATTGTGATAATCTTTCAGGAAGACGCGCTGTTCCCCTGGCTCACGGTCACTGGAAATATCGAATTTGGACTGAAACAGAAGGGGATTCCGAAAGAGGAGCGAAAGAGGATTGCGCGGGAATATATCGAACTGGTTGATCTCTCGCCGTTCGCCAACTCTTACGTTCATCAGCTTTCCGGCGGCATGAAGCAGAGAGTTGCGATCGCGCGGGGCCTGGCTCTCAATCCTAGGATTCTTTTGATGGACGAACCTTTCGGCGCTCTGGACGCCCGTACTAGGGAGATTATGCAGAAGGAAATCCAGCAGATTCATGAGAAAACGAAAAAGACGATATTGTTCGTGACGCACGACGTCCGCGAGGCTGTCTCGCTGGGCGACCGGGTAATCCTATTCACGCACAGGCCCGCGAAGATAAAACAGCAATACGTCGTCGATCTGCCGAGGCCCAGAGATTCTGAAGATCCGGCGCTTGTGGGAACTATCAACGCAATAATGAAAGAGCTGAAGGAGGAAACTAGCTTTGACACAACAAGAGGAACTGCAAACAGGGCAATCGAACTCCCAGCCCAGTAGTCGCAAACACCTACTGACCCAAGTAGTCGATGTCGTCGTCGCAATAACCGTGTTCCTCGTCGCCTGGCAGGTTGTCTTTGACCTGAAAATTTACCCCTCGTTCCTTCTGCCCTCTCCGGCAATGGCGTACACGAGATTTGTCGAGCTGGTTCGAGACGGAGATCTGCGCACCGCGCTTTTCACTACTTCAGAGAGACTGGTCGTCGGGCTGAGCGCCTCGCTCGTCGGCGGAATTGCAGTGGGGCTGGTGATGGGAAATTTCAAGAGGTTCGGTCACGTGATGAGCTCCTTCAGCCTGGGCCTTCAGTCGTTTCCGAGCATCGCGTGGGTGCCGTTCGCGATCTTGATAGTGGGACTCAATAACTCGGGAATACTGTTCGTAATGATAATCAGCTCTATCTTTTCTATGATGATCTCAACTTACAACGGAGTCCGAAACATTCCTCCGATTTACTTGAAAGCTTCCAAGAACATGGGCGTCGGAAGATTGGCTCTGCTGGGGACAGTGATGCTCCCCGCTTCCATGCCTTCAATTATCACAGGAATCAGGCAGACGTGGTCGTTCGCCTGGCACGCGCTGATAGGCGCGGAGATCCTCATGGGAAGCGGCGGGCTCGGTGCACTCCTCTACTACGGTCAGGAGTTTGACAACATGAGCCAAGTCGTCGCGACGATGATAATCATTTTTGCGATCGGCGTGCTCGTGGATAGGCTGCTGTTTCACAGGCTAGAAACCAGAGTCCGTTCTACCCGCGGTCTGATTCCCAGCAATTGAGAGATTGTTCTGAAATGCATTTCTGAGATTCGAGAAGTTCTGACACTGGTTTCAGGTTTGCATGATCTTAATGAAATCTCGAGCCTTGATTATTTTGATGCCTCTAAATTCTCCGAGCTCCAATAGATGAGGATCCCCTGTCACGATGTACTTGGCGCCAACCGTCACGGCACATTCGAGCACTGAGTTATCAGCCGGATCGCTTGTAATCACCTTGATGCGTTCACTGACATCTTCTATCGTAACAAGTTCGACCGTGCTTGCAAGCGCTATCATGGGATCAATATTCGACTTGGCGAGTATACTGGTTATCCTTGGATACGTCAGCAGGCGGGCAAGCTCCGAAAGCATCTCTCTAGACAAAAAAGCTTCGATTAAGGTTTTTTCTTTAATGAGTGCTTCCAGTTCCGAAGCAAGAATTTTCTTCAGAATGATTGAGACCCAGATGTTAGCGTCAAAGACTACATTGACTTTCTCTTTCGGCCTTTCCTCGCCCAACTTATTGCCTCTTCCACAAGAGCGTCAACATCGATCTTTTCTCTTTCAACGATTTTGCTCGTCCGGTTACTGATTTCTTCCAAAGACATATGTTGCAATCTTCTCAGAAGTATTTCTCCCCCCTCGCTCACAGCGAGCAATAATCTCTCTCCTGGCTCCAGTCCAAACTGCTTTCGAACTCTCAGCGGGATGACTATCTGGCCCTTGCTAGACAACTTGACGATGTCTTCAACTTGCATAAGAAGCACCATCTATGAGCTATCTGATCAACTTAAGGTTTGCCAATCTTACTTTTCTTACTCGACTGCATGCTCCGGCAAAAACCTCGGACCGAGCTAGCTAAAGCGCTTGTAAGGACATAGTTTGCAAACTAGGATTTTACGGATACACAGCCTAATTTCCGGCAATTCCTAATATACTGGGACTGAGAACACGGCACCCGACCTCAATTGGGCAACGAAATTGTACACTTTGAAATCCCCGCAAGTGACGCAGAAAAGATGGCCAAGTTCTATAGCGACTTGTTCGGCTGGAAGTTCTCGAAGCAGGACATGCCGGGCATGGACTATTGGATGATCGAAACCACCGGTCAGGGACCGGATCATCTCGCTGGAGGCATGTTCCTAAGGCAGGGCGAAATGGACAAACCTCGTTTTTTCGTAGCAGTCGAGGACATTGACTCTCACACCGAGAAGCTCAAGGAAGCCGGAGGTACCGTTGTTTACGAAAAGCAGGAAGTACCGGGCTTTGGCTGGAGTGTTCTAGCAGCAGACCCTGACAACAACATCATCGGCTTGTTCCAACCGACAACCCCACCGCGCCCGCGAAAAGCACCCGCAAAGAAAAAAGCAGCGCCGGCCAAAAAGAAATCCAAGAAGGGAAAGAGGTAGCTAGGCTACCTTCGTCTTTTCCTGTTTGGCTTTTCGCCTTTCTTTTTGACGACCGCGTTGAGTATCTTCAGGTCTTCCTCCAAGTTCTTCTGATTCCTGCGGATCAGCGTCATTATGACGTTAA
>JASHPO010000152.1 GCA_030038075.1 Nitrososphaerales archaeon
TGTGGTGCTCTTTGCATGGTTCACCCATCGAGCCATCGAATGTTTACTGATTGTAAGGAGGGTCTTGAGCATCCCGAAAGAACTCGGCCGGCCGTCACGCATGAAGACGATTTCATATCCGAAACGATAACCATCAGTACAGTTCTCTCGATTGCACGGTTTCTAAAGTCAAGAGTGCATATTGCTCACATAAGGTCGAAACAGGCTATCCTACTTGCAGAGAGAGCACGCCTTATGGGTCAGGAGGTTAGCCTTGAGGCAAACCCAAAGTACATTTTCCTAAGAAAAGAAGACGAGACAATATTGAACACTTCTTCCGAAAAGCCCTGGGGTCTGGCTCAGGATCAAGCTGATTACATTTTGGGAAAAGTTTACGACGGCACAATTAACATCATTGCGACAGATCACGCCCCAATCGAACCTGAAAGGATATCTCAGTTGAGCAAAAATACCTGCATGTGGTCGTGCGGCCTTGCTTATCCCGGAGGCGCGCAAATTGAGCACTTTTTTTCGTTACTATTGGACAACGCCCGGATGGATAGCGAGAAGATGAGCGCACTCGTTCGGAGCTGCTCCGAAAATCCCGCAAAGTTGTTGGGGCTGTACCCAACCAAAGGAGCGATCGCCGTTGGGTCTGATGCAGATCTCACCTTGTTTGATCCCAAAAGGGAATATGTTATCAGTGCCGAGAAGATGCACTCCAAGCTGAAATGGACTATCTACGAAGGGAGGAAAGTCAAAGGGAAGCAGGTAATGACTATTGTAAACGGAAAGATCGCCATGGAGGATGGAGAAGTTACCGCGAAGCCTGGCTCGGGTCTTCTGGTCAGAGGGAACTCTCAAAAGGTAAATCAAAGAGCGATTTAGGGTCATGAGCTGGAAAATTTGTCCTCGTTTTCGAATCTAGTCGACCTCTCCCATCCGTGGAGAGTTTCCTTGTGGCCGTTTATCGGGTTGCCAAATGCGGCCATTTCTGACATTAATGGTTCTGCCACCAGGTCTCCTCGTGTACAGCAAATAATAACAAGCATGCACATTGGAACACACCTTGACGCTCCGGTGCATTTTATTACCGGTGCGGGAGACATGGCTAGCCTTCCTCTCGATCAACTCGTTCACGAGGGTGCAATAGTCGACGTGAGTGACAAAGTGAAAGACTGGGACATCCTGTATCCAGAGCACATTACCTCCAAGGTTGACGTGAAAGAGGGTGACGTTCTGATCATACACTACGGCTGGCATCACTACTATTCGGGGGAGAGGGAAGAAAATCAGGAAAAGTACTTCTTCCGTTCGCCCGGAGGGGATGGCGAACTTGCGAAATGGATGCTCAAAAAGAAAATCCGGTGGTTTGGTGTTGATGCTGGATCTCCCGACCATCCAATGAACATGGCGCCAACAAGAAAGGCGAGACCTGATCTGGTGAAGGAATATGAGAAGAAGGTTGGAAAGAACATCGACGACATTTTCCCTCCTGAAGGTCTGTCGATTTTGCACACCATGCTGTTCCCTCACAACATTGTCCACGCCGAAAACGTAGGAGGCGAGGTGGACAAGGTTCTGAACAGGAGATGCACTATCGGAGCTTTTCCGTGGAACTTTATCGGAGGCGACGCATCAATCTGCCGAATCATCGCGTTCCAGTGAAAATCGATTTATGAGCGTCTCTTTGATCTTCTCTTGTTGCCTGTCATTTTTTGGATTAGCCACTCGTCCCGTTCTCTCGTTGCGTTCTTCTTCTCCTTCTCTGAATAGCTGTATATTCCCTGACCTGTCCTTATTCCCAACTTATTTTGCTCGACATTATCTTTGAGCAATTTGGGCGGAGCAAATCTATCTCCTAGTTTCGAGGACAAATATTCGAAAGCGCCATAGAATACCTTCGCCCCTCCAAAATCCATCAATCGAAGCGGACCCATAATCGGCAACCTCACTCCAAGTGAGTAGATGCAGGCGGTATCAATGTCCTCGGGTGACGCGACTCCTTCTTCGACCATCTTGATAGCTTCGATAACGAGGGCTTCCTGCAGCCTCGGCGCGAGGAATCCGGGGCTGTCCTTGCAGATTACTGGCACTTTTCCGAGCTCTCTGGCCAGTTTTGCAGTAAAATCAACAGTCTCCTTTGAAGTCTCAGGTCCGGCTATCACCTCGATTAATTGCATCAAGTGCGGCGGGTTCCACCAGTGCATTCCTACGAGCCTGTCGCGTTTCTCAATCGCTGGAGCAAGATCGGAAATGCTGATGGTTGAGCTGTTTGTGGCAAAAATTGTATCAGGTTTGCAGACTTCCTCTAACTGTTTGAAGACCTGTTTTTTCAGAACCGGGTCTTCGTTTATCGCCTCCAGAACGAAATCAGCATCCTTGACAGCAACGACCATATCCTGCAGCATCATGACTTTGCCCAGAGCCGACTTGCCACGAGCTTTTGTAATGATCCTGTGCTGAATCAGAGTGTCAATGTTGCTCTTTATTCCTAGCTTTGCCTGTTTCAATGCGTCAGAGCTCACATCGGTCAGGTTTACTCTGAAACCCCCAACGGCAAAAACTTGGGCGATTCCATGGCCCATTAGACCTGCTCCGACAACGGCTACGGTTTTCCCCTTACCGGTAATGCTCAATCGATTATTCCTTCAAGGTCAATTTTTGCCGATTTCAAAAAACTTCCTGTACATCATCAGCCCAAGCTTCTATAAGAGCAGAATCAACCGATTTGCGACGGAACGAATAGAGCTCCTCTGCCCAAATCTTGTTACATGGGCGGCAGCGTCTGTTCTCTAAGCAGTTCTCGAGTTCTTGCCGCGTTGTCGGCAGTTAGCAATTGACTCCACTTCTTCTGGGCCGCGGCACGGACTTCATCCGAGTATCTAACCACCCGCGGGAATTGGTCTATCCATTCGAAGGGCCTACAGGCATCTATAATGATTCTTGAGCACGAATAATCTCCCCGCTTCTTGCGCTCGGCGGGCAGGCAGGGTTCCAGTTCTGTGGCATGGCAGTTCTTGAGAATCTCCACGTCATCAACTGGGTCGGAGCGAGTAGATACAGCCCAAATCACTTCGAGAGGGTTTCTAATATCAACATCCTCGTCAACAACTGCAATGTACTTGTTGATCCCTCCTCTGTCATAGAGGCTGGCTAACCTTGCCGCCTCTCGCGCATGGCCTGAGTATTTCTGCCTAATTTTAATCACCCACATGCCCGGCCTCGATAAGCTGCTCACGTCCAAAACCCCCGGAACGGATTTCCTGAGCCTGTCCAATAGCAAAGCCGCTTGGTAATGGAACCCAAATATGGAAACGTTATCCCTTGGTTTCAACATTGGTATTCCCAAGTTTATTGGATCGTATCTGTGATAAATCGCCTTGATTTTGATGATCGGCATTTTTGTCATTCCCGAAGCATAATAGCCCGTGAACTCTCCGAATGGGCCCTCGTCGTGAGTTTCCAGCGATTGCGGCGGCATTTCCCCTGACAGAACTAGCTCGGCGCGAGCAGGGATAGGTAGTCCTGTGAGCTCATCAACTATTACCTCGACGGGACTGTTCTTTAGATAGCCTGCAATGTCGAGCTCTGATTGCCCTAATGCCGCATAAAATATCCCGAACGATGCGAGCGTTAGAGCCGGCTCCTGCCCAAGGCTGACCAAGACGGGACACGATTTGCCAGCCTCCCAGTATTTCCTGCGAATTATGGACCCGTCCTGAGCCTCGCCAATGTAAATACCGGTAGTTTTTCTGTCATGCACTTCGATCCTGTATGTGCCGGAATTAACATATCCAGTATCTGGGTCCCTCACTAGGATCGACGAACCCGTGCCTATGTATCGCCCACCGTCGTGCTCGCTCCACTTCACAGCCGGGAATTTGAGTAGATCTACGTCATCGCCTCTGACGACATTCTCCATGACGGGACCTTCGCTGACTTCTTTTGGTTTAACCGCGTGATATTCCCTAACGAGGTTGATGTACTTCTCCGCAGCCTCCGTTTTTGGCTGATCAGGAGAGAATCCTAGTGAAAGCATTGCTCTTCGATAATTGACAAAAGGGTTGGAAAGAACTCTGTAGCCCTTTGGGTACCCCTTCACGTTATCGAAAAGAAGAGCTTCGCCATCCCGCTCCCACATGAGCTCGGATAAAACTCCAATGTCGTGCTCACAATCTGCACCATCAACATGCCTCAGCTCCCCAGAATCATCAAGAGTTGCTATAAAGTCCCTTAGGTCCCTGAATGACATTACTGTGGGTTCAAGGCAGCAAGTTAAAACGGTTTCGTTAAAGACTATGGCGTAAAGACAAATTATTCCGCAGATATGAAAAAAGATTCTGCGGAAGCGGTTAAACAATCAACTTGTTTGAAGATAGAGACAGAGAGATCGAATCAACGGAGTGTGAACTTCCGGTCTGCGTGTCTTCGAATCTTAACTAGGCTATTGAGGAGCGCTTCCTCACGAAGACAAATCCCAGTGACACTGCGAGCAAAACAATCACTGCCGTAGCTATCAACAGGAAGTATGACGCGTTGAAAGAGATGCTGCTGCTTGATGACGAGCTTGTGGTTACAGCTTGAGAAGTAGTGGTTGTTGGAATCGTGGATGTTGTTGCAATCGATGTAGTCGTTGGCACTGAACTGGTAATAGAACTCGAAGTGGTGGCGATGGATGAGGTCGGCGACAGTGAGGATGACGCCGCTGTAGTACTACTGGCCCCTGCGGGCTGAATCATCGCAAACGCTGTCATGCTTGGGGTAGCTTGTTGTAGAGATAGGAAGTCAGGGAATGTAAATGCGGCGCTATTGTATATGTAGCCATACGATGGATAGCATAGCATGATGATAGGCAGGTAATCGGCGTCTAGCGCCTGCGTATTATCCACGTACTGTTTTTCCAGCGTAGGGTTGTCGGTGGCCTTTAAGGCGCTGACATTGCTGTTGAATTCGTTTGTGGGTTCTCCCGGAGGAAGCCAGTAGGGTAGCACGCCAGTTATGCTGTCATATCCTTGGACCCAGCCGGCTTCAGCATCGTTGTATGCTATCCCTGGGGTTTGAGCTGCATTCCATTGCACAAACATAGCTGCCAGTATTCCCGGAGTGTTAGCGTTAACATAGCCAGTAATTGTGTTAGTTGGACTAGTAATGTCATTGATACTCATGCCTATCCCCGAAAGATCCGTTGCGATAATTTGACCTGCCAATATGGCACCCGTATTCCCGTTAGAAGTATACTCCGTAAGAGCGACTGCAGTTCCGTTAGGATACTTCAACGTGGCACCATTTGTCCCTCCAGTGAATCCGATTGAATGCAATAAGCTCACCGCCTTTGTAAGATTGTAGCTGTATGCCTCCTGATTCGGACTGTACCACCCTGAAGAAGGCGGAACTGTTCCTTCAGAATTATATGCTGTTACTCCCAAACCGCCGTATGCCGTAACCACTATGTCATTTTCGTCGATCGAATATGCTAGCGCCTGTCTGAACGCAGTCATGTTGTATGGGTACGTTTGAATATCATATCCTAACATCAGATCCGATATCCCGGGAATGAGCTCTGCTTTTAGGGCTGAATTGTCCGCCAAAATCCCAGAAACAGCAACGTTATCGACAGGAGCGAAATCGTACTGACCTGAGATCATGAGTGTCGGGATATCCGAAGTACTTGCCGCATAGCTCATGATTATTTCGCATATCCCAGGAAGAGGCGAGAAGTAGGGATTCCTAACGAGAACTGCTTGTGTTGAGCCAACTGTATAGTTCTGTTGAACAAAGGGACCGTCAGTGACAGCGCCTGTGAATTCGAGAGAGTCTATTCCCTGTGCGATTACCGAAGGCGGTTGCGGCGGAACTTCTTGGTTGTTGTTTAGCTCGACCTCAAATTGGGCATCACTTTGGTTCAGATTGAAGACAACGGTACTGCTGTTCACCGCGACTACGCTTGTGATTTCGAGACGAAGGTTTGCAACGTCAGCACTCGGACTAAGGGCATAGCTTGACGTGTAAGTGTTAAGGAAGTCCTGAGCTGTAATTTGCTGCCCGTTAGACCAGTACCTGTCAGGATTTATGTGGTAAGTCCATTGCGTATAGTTGGCGTTCGAGGTAACGGAGTTTGCTATGCTATCAAAGTAGTACACAGTGCCATTGACCATAGTCTCTGGACCCACTTTGATCTGAGTTAGACCGAAAGTGACTGAAGAGGCTGCGACACGGGCCCCCGGCGGCTTGAACGTGTTGGGTGTGCCGCCTCCGATAACTTCGTTGAAAGTGTTAGCGGAAGTGCAGCTGCTACCGGTCGAAGCTGCTGATACAGCTCGGCTAGACGAGACTAATGGAAGAACAGCTGAAACAACTAGTACGAAAGCAACTGTAACAACGATAAAATCTCTCGATTTGAAACGATACATCATTGGCTTTGCCGTAAAAAACTGTCATTATTAAGTGAATTGCTTTGTCGCTGTTTTCGGTCATAAAACGCAATTTGTTTCATCGGTTTCTATGAAAGGAGT
This sequence comes from Nitrososphaerales archaeon, assembly GCA_030038075.1. Taxonomy (GTDB): domain Archaea; phylum Thermoproteota; class Nitrososphaeria; order Nitrososphaerales; family CADDZS01; genus DATLTL01. Next base: position 6,495 of record JASHPO010000152.1, read on the forward strand.
GAAGCTTCGCGAACTCTCTTTTGATCTTCCTCATAAAATGATGGCGACAGCCATCTGTGACTTCAAGTCGTAACATCACGTAGCTGCTACGCATGTATTCATCCTATTAGGCCCACGTCATTCGCTGCAATAACGGAAACGAGGACAAAATTGAATACAAGGTTGAAGATTCCTTCTGCAACAGAGAGAGCCGATTCGAGTAATGCCGACTGTTATCGATTCTTACTGTCACTTCTATCCCAGGAAATTGATGAAGGAGCTCACACCGCTCATAGGGGGAAAAGAGCCGTATTTGACTTTCTTTAGGATAAAGGACGGAGACGCAGACATGCAAAATTATTCTGACGAGTCAGGCCGCATAGATTACATGAACAAGTTCGGGATTGACATCGCAGCGGTTAACATGAATCTAGGCGTTTTTGAAAGGATCGCCGAAAAGGACTTGATGCGAATGACTAGACTTGCCAATGATACGATGGCGGAGTTTGCCGAAAACTATCCCGACAGGATTATCCCTGTAGGGTTCGTCCCCAAGCTCGAAGGCGAATACTTGGATGAGCTTGACAGGTCGATAAAGGACCTGGGAATGAAGGGTTGCGTAATCTTCACAAACAATTTCGGAAAACCGCTGAGCTCTCCCGAATTTGCGGAATTTTACGCAAAAATGGCAAGGTTTGATTTGCCTCTATTCTTGCATCCAACAACCTACAATTACACACCTTGGATTGCAGACTTTCAGCTCCATTACATCTTCGGTTGGCCGTTCGATACAAGCCTCGCGCTGGGCCATCTCGTCTTCGCGGGAATTCTCGAAAAGCATCCCAGCCTAAAGATAGTGAGCCACCACCTAGGCGGGATGATCCCATATTTTGCAGAAAGAATCAGAGGCTTTTATGACTTTTATTTGGAGCACCCGGACGTGGCCGGACCTACAAAGTTTCCTTATTCAGACAAGATGAAACAGCATCCGGTGGAGCACTTCAGGAGAATCTATGCTGACACTGCAACAAGTGGTAGCCTAATTGCTCTAAAGTGTGGATACGACTTTTTCGGCAGAGAGCATGTTCTATTCGGTACCGACTTTCCATTCGGACCCAAGGGCGGGGAGGACTGGACCGAACTCATAATGAAGAATTTAAAAGATCTCGACATTTCGGAAGAAGACAAGGTAATGATTTGGGAAAGGAATGCAAGGAAACTTTTCAAACTTGGCTAACATACTATCTAGCCGCATTTTTCTCTTTTGCTTTAATTAGACCATAAATCAAGTAAGGATTCTGATGCGAATCGGTTGTCGTGACTCCAAGAAAACTTAATGCGTCTTGAACCGCGTTGGATATTGCCGCCAATGGTGTGCCTCCGCCTTCTCCCATTCCCCTTACACCCAATGGAGCGGAAAGAGACAGCGTCTCTATCGATGCAGTCGTCAGATGTGGTATCTCCAAAGAGGTCGGCACCAAATAGTCAACGAACGTGCTACTCCTGAGCTGACCGCTTTCGTCATACTCAAAATTCTCGTACATGGCTCCTCCTATGCCGTGCGCCGCGGCGCCGTGCACCTGTCCCTCTACGATCATCGGATTGATCTGTTTCCCACAATCATCAACTATGAAGTAATCCAGAATCTGGAATTTGCCTGTCTCAGTATCCATCTCAATCACCGCGACATGACTGTGGTATGCAAACGTGAGTTCCTCAACTATTCCTCCTGGTATCTTGGGAAAAGAATATGGTGAGCGCCAGTAGTTGACGGCTGTGAGTCCCGGCTCCATACCTTCCGGAAGTACTGAATAATTTTTCCACGCTACGTGCGCGATCTGCTGCAAAGAAATCTTCTTCCTGTTGTCCCTGTCTATTGCGTAGCCGTCTCTGAACTCGATCTTGCTCTCGCTCGTGCGCATCAAGTACGCAGCGACCAAGGCTGCTTTTTGTTTGATCTTTGCTGCCGCCCCGAGTAGGGCTCCCGTGCCGGACACTGCACATCTGCTTGCATACGCTCCCGAAAAAGGGGTATGTGGAGTAAAAGCAGTGTCGAATCCCGGCAGTACGAGTATCTTGTCTGGGGCAACTCCGAGCTCATCGGCGACAATTTGAGACGCGAATGTTTCGTGACCCTGCCCCGTTGGCAACGTTCCCATTGCTACAGTAATTTGACCCATCGAATCGATGGAAATTAATGCGCCTTCGGAGTTTCCCGAAATGCCTTCCAATGGAGGAATCTTGCCTTCTCCATAGTTCGGTGCGCCAGGTTGAATCCCCGTCGCGAGACCGATTCCGATAACTTTCTTTGTCTCCCTTGACTCGATTTGTTTTGCCCTCCATTTCGAATAGTTCGCGAGTTTCAAAGCACGTCGGAGTGACTCCGCATAATCACCTCCATCATAGATAGCACCGCTCACGGTCACGTACGGCATTTCGCGAGATTGTACGAAGTTCTTGAACCTGACCTCAGAGGAATCTAGTCCCAATTCCCGAGCTACTTCCTCGATTGAGCGCTCCACCACCCACATATGCTGCATTCGCGAGTAGCCTCGATTGGGTCCTACAGGAGCCTTATTGCTAAGCGTTTGATAGAAATCCATTCGAAAGTTTCTGAAATTGTAGCAACCCGTGGCGATCTTTGCCCAGATTTTTGCTCCCTGAGGCTCAGTGCGCGTGTGAGCACCACAGTTATCCCAAGCCGTCACCTTCATTCCAAGAATAGTGCCGTCTCTCTCGACAGGAATCTCCACATCGAAATCGCGTTCGTTGCCGTGACTGGCGGTAAGCAAATGCTCCGATCTTTCCTCCACCCATTTTACCGGCCTTCCCGACTTTATCGCCAAAAGGCTCACAAGAACCATATGCGGGTAATTGTTGATCTTGTTGCCAAAGGCGCCGCCTACGTCTCCTGCAATAATCCTGATTTTGTTAGAGGGAATTTTCAGGGTGGGCGAGAAATATCCATAGTGCATCCCGGGCATCTGGTGGTTGCAATTTATCGTGAGTATTCCCGTTCCCTTGTCGTAATTCGCTACTACTACAGTAGTTTCTATTGGCGTTGAGCTGAACCTGTGAAAATGCAATGATCTCTTTACAACTTTGTCTGCTTTTCCGATAGCCTGATCGATGTCTCCATAATCCCATTTTCCATAAAATACGAGGTTCGTTCCAATCTCACGATGTACCAGAGGGGCATCTGGCGCGAGAGCTTTACGGCCGTCGAGAACGTGATCAAGAATTTCATAGCTGACTTCAATTAGTTGTAAGGCGTCCTCAGCGATTGCTCTCGTCTCTGCCACTACAGCCGCGACCGGCTCCCCTACATAGCGAGCTTCCCCGACTGCCATGCAATAGTCCTTCAGACTCTTTGCGGGTGGTGAAGAGAATTGAAAAAACGGAACCGTAAGCTTGGCTACTTCATCGCCTGTGAGAGTGCAAATGACTCCAGGGAGTTTTTCCGCTTCTGCCGAGTTGATCTCTAAGATCCTCGCGTGGGGGTACGGGCTAAGAAGTAGAGCTGCGTGACCCATCCCCGAGATCTTAATATCATCACAAAACTTGCCGAGCCCCGTCAGAAGGCGAAAATCTTCTTTTCTCTTTAACGACTCGCCTACCCAAGGTTTAGCAGGTTTTTCAACAAGCTGTGTAACAGTCGACATGCTAAATTTGGGCTAGAGGGAGTTGTTATTAAAATGTCCTATTCTGACACCTTTGCTCCAGTAATGTTTCCCAACTTCTCTCAAACATGAGTATCATTTTTCATAAATATCTATTTTAAGATAAAGCCGTGCTGAATTATTCGTGTTAACGCAAGCAAAGCGAGAATTTTGGAGCCAGGGTCTTCCTGGCGGATTGGAAAACGCGATCCAGCAGGCAGAGGAGAGAGGACTTGAAAGGATGTTCATCGTCGACACGGATTGCCACCAAGTAGAGCCCTTTAGGGCAATGGCAAAATATGCAAAGGATCCTATTAAGAACATCTTCACCGCGCCTGATCCTGAGGAGGACTACATTCAGAGATCAATTTACACGCAGTACGCTGGAACGTACAAAGATCCGACTCAGCACTTGAGAGGCATCAAGACAACCAAAAGACCTGAGCTGGGTGATAACGTCGGTTCGTATTCGTCCGAACTCTTATTGGGGATCTTTCGCAGGTTGATGCGGGACATTGGAATCAAGTCATCCATCGTTATTCCCACGCCCACTCTGTTTGCTACAGTGTCGAAGCCCGACGCCGAGGTAACGGTCGCAAACGCCTACATCGACTACATGCTGGACGCTGTCCTCGGAAGAGAACCCGACATTCTGACCTTGGCGTATATTCCTACTGGAGCGCCAGACAAAGCCGCTGATTTAATTGAAAGAGTGGGCTCCGAGAAGGGCGTTGCAGGTTTCCTAGTATCGGGATCTTGTCCTACACTTGCCGGGAGCGATTCGTGGGACCCAATCTTTGATGCTTGCCAAAGAAAAGGAATGCCGCTTTCCTTTCATGGCAACAGGTCAATTGACGCGGATACTCCTTTTTACAGAGGGATGGAGGTCGTGGCTTCGCATGCTCTGGGCTTTCCTCTCGGCCTGATTAGGCACATCACTTCATTGATTTTCTCGGGCGTACCGGTTAGATTTCCAAACTTGAAGCTTGTTTTCATGGAGGGAGGCATCACCTGGCTTCCTTGGTTGTACAACAGGCTCGACGACGAGTATACCAAGAGAAGGATAGAAGCCCCATTGTTGGAAAAACTGCCCAGCGAATATCTAAAGGGATTCTATTACACCAGCCAACCCCTCGAGCAGTCGCACCCTGAAACGCTTGAACCCATGTTCCAGTGGATGGACTTTGAAAATCATCTACTATATGCGAGCGACTATCCGCATTGGGATTTCGACGTTCCGAGCGTGATTTACGATCTTCCATTTCTTTCGGAATCGGCAAAGAAGAAGATACTCGGTGAGAATGCCCGCAAGGTCTTCAAACTAGAATAGAATCGCGACCAACTTTCTGCTCCCCAATTAGAAGTCTGAGATCTTTTGAGTAGCGTTTCTAGGATCAAGGCACCGCCGTACGATATCCCTCAGGGCGTGCTAACCTCATATCAGAAATGGCGCAGAGACCAAAATGTTCCAAACGTCACAGGAAACTATATCGAAGATATTATGGACGTAAAAGTCGGGCCCTGGCACTGGTTAGGTGAAGACTCGTCCGGCGCGATACTCAATCTGGGCGGTCAAGAGGAGACTGATACCCACCTTTATGAGATTCCGCCGCTAAGCAGTACTAACAAATTGCATCACTTGTATGAGGCAATTTTTTACGTCGCCGGAGGACGAGGCAAAACAGTCATCGAGGAGAAGGTTGGCGGCGGTAAGGTAGAATTTGATTGGAGCGCTGACTCGGCCTTTTCCGTACCTCTGAACTGGAACTATCAGCTATTCAATCTCTCTGACAAAGATCCTGCTCGGCTACTCGCGGGTACTACATGCCCTAAGATGCTCAACATATTCCATAACGAGGACTATATATTCCGAAATCCTTCTGAGTTTAAAGATCGCATGCCCAATCTCTCGAAGTATGCAAGTATCAGTGCGAGACTGGGAAAGCGCACTTGGGAAACAAACCTCATACAGAATGTGAATAATTTGGAGCTGGATGACTGGTCCGAACAGGGGAAGGGGGTCAAAGTCATGCGCTTCGCAATGGCCGATAACGGATATGGCTGTCACGCTAAGGAATTTCCCGTCGGGTGCCGTACTTTCTTTCACAGGCATGGAGCCGGGGCTGTGGTAATATTCACTCTGGGCGAGGGATATCTCGAAGTATTTGAAGAGGGCGGAAAAGTCCAGCGGTTTGAGATTCGCAAAGGATCTATAGGTAGTCCTGCGAATTTGATGTACCATGGATATTTCAATACGGGAACGATCCCGTTGAGGCATTTCGCAATCCGCCCTACCAGTCCAAGGTACCCGTTGATGTCCAGCCAGAACTCTTTGTACGACATGCTTCCGGTTGATCAGGAGCCTGCAGGAATTCAAGAAGAGTACGAGGATGAACTAAAACAAAAAGGCATAAGATCGCTAGTCTCCATTGTAAACGACTGAGACGAAAAGCGAATGCCAAAGTCAAACTACGGGAAAATGGAGATTCTTGTTGGCGGGGAGTGGAAAGAATCTGCTTCGTCCGAGCTCCACAGATCCTTCAATCCCGCAACGGGTAGCGAGATCGCCGAAGTCCCCTTCGTGTCAAGAGATGAGGTCGAGGAAGCAACATCAGCCGCGGCAGAAGCTTTCAAAAAATGGCATGATTTTCCGATCACCGAGAGAGTAAAATATCTTTCAAAGATGAAATTGGTTTTCGAAAACCACTTTGAAGAACTAGCTACACTGAACACCCAGAATCACGGTAAGACCATTCAAGAGAGCAGGGGTGACATTCGCCGTGCACTTGAGAATATTGATGCGGCAATCGGGGCAGCTTATGTGTTGGGAAAAGGCGAGAACCTTGAACAGATTGCTGAAGGGATAGACGAATCCAGCACTAAGGAGCCTCTGGGTGCATTCGCAATTGTTTGCCCGTTTAATTTCCCGATCATGATCCCGTTTTGGTTCATTCCCTATGCGATAGCATTGGGCGACACGGTCGTCGTAAAGCCGAGCGAACTAGACCCAATACCCACGACTCAGCTTATTAGAATGATACAGGAAGAGACAAAGCTGCCGCCCGGCGTTTTGAATCTTGTCCAAGGCGGAAAAGAAGCAGTTCAATCTCTCATCTCAAGTAAAGAAATATCAGGAGTCACCTTCGTCGGGTCAACCGGAGTTGCAAAGCAAGTGTTCGAGCTTGCAGGAAAGTATGGAAAAAGGTCCATTGTGAACGGAGGCGCCAAGAATAGTCTCGTCATTTTACCCGACGCTGATTTAGGGCATGCGATTCCGTCTATTATCTCTTCATCGTTTGGTAACGCAGGTCAGAGGTGCCTTGCCGGCTCGAACGTAATCACTGTGGGTGGGATACACGAGAAAACTGTTGATAACCTCGTAACCAGCGCGAACAAACTCCGCGTGGGAAACGGAATGGATGAGTCAACCGAAATGGGACCCGTTGTCTCTGAGTCGGCGATGAAGCGGATCGAGAATTACATTCAGAAAGGTGTCAGCGAACACGCAAAATTGAAGACCGATGGCAGAAAAATCAAAGTGCAGGAGTATCCCGATGGATTCTATATAGGTCCAACGGTTTTCGACAATGTAGAACCCCAAATGGCAATTGCGAAGGAAGAAATCTTCGGGCCCGTTCTCTCGGTGATGTCTGTTGATAAGGTCGAAGACGCTATAGAATTGATAAACAGTGGTACGAGTTTCGGGAACATGGCAAGCTTGTTTACGTCAAGCGGGTTGGCGGCTAGAGAATTTCGCAGAAGGGTCAACGCAGGAAATATCGGAATAAATGCAGGAGTTGCGGCACCTTCGGCTTTCTTTCCATTTGGCGGGAGAAAGGAATCGTTTTACGGCACGCTGCATGCTCAGATAGATACGGTTGATTTCTTTACCGACACGAAAGTAACTATCGCGAGATGGTAAAGTCGGAAAAGTTAGACTGCACAGTTACTTTATAAAAACCTCCGGTTTCCTCGATCCATCATGATGTCACAGTATCAACTGCATCGAGAAGAGCGACTAACTTATTCAATTTCGACTTACGAGCTTGAACGGCGATGGAAAGCCGTCAGAACGAAGATGCAAGCCGCTGGAATTGATTATCTTCTCGTTCAATGTCATCAAACTATCAACGGATATGTTAGATGGTTTGCGGATTTTTCCTCGGCTGGATTTCACACGACGATACTCTTTCCTCTGGATGGCGAGATGACCCTGATCGCGCACGGGCCGAAACCTCCCGCCCCTGCCATGATGCCTCCCAAAGCCATGAGAAGAGGGATTAGTGAAGTAGTCAACGTGCCCTCATGGCCTGGCACGTCCTGGCAAAACGACTGGCACGGTAAGGAGGTCGCCAAAGCACTTTCGCGGCGTAACAAGAGCTCGGGAACCATCGGATTTGTGGGTCTGGGCTACATGTCGGCCGCACTTTACGAAACTACGAAGAAAGAACTGCCCTCATGGAAATTTGTCGACGCTCAGAATCTCGTTGACGAAGTAAAGATGATCAAGAGCGAAGAAGAAATCATGTTGATCAAGCTCAGCGGTGACATGCATGTGAAGGCTTATGAGCTTGCAAAGCAAGCTGTCCGTCCAGGCAAGCTTGCACGCGACGTGATTGAAGAAATTAGATCCGAACAGGTTCGCCTAGGCAGCGAGGATCAGGAAATGATAATTTGGTTCGGGCATCCCGAAAAGAGCTATTATGTCCAGCCAATTCAGGGGGCTACGTGGATTCGACGCCCCTTCAAGGAAGGTGATTACGTCGATTTCCTGATAGAATCGAGAGGCATTGGCGGCTATTTTTACAACCTCAGGCGGACTCTGTACATTGGGAGTAGCGTGCCCAAGGAGGTTAGAGACGCTCACGAATTGTGCAAAGAAGCCCAACGTCTTCTCGCTTCAAATTGCAAGACAGGGATGTCACCCGCAGCTGCAAGACGAGCGAACGATGATTTCTTGAAAAGTAAAGGCTACCCTGAAGAGCTTCGGGTTCTCGGTCACGGGCAGGGCATAGACTTGGTCGAGAGACCCGTTGTGGATGAAGGCGAAACTGTTGAAAAGTTGGAGCGAGGTATGACTATGGCGCTCCACCCCACTGCGACAAACACATTTGCCTCGATTTGTCTTTCGGACAACTTTCTAGTCACCGATTCAGGAGCTGTACCGATCCATCCTCAGATGTACGATGATATTGACATCGCCACGGTTGGATAAGGCGACTCTAATTTTTCGATCTGTTTAGTGTCCCTGGAGATTGAAAACCCGCCGCGCTGTCTCGCCTAGAATCTTTTTCTTCGCAATCTCCGAAAGGAAAGGCAGGTCGTATATTACACTCGGAATGTCGAAATCCCAGTGGGAATAGTCGCTCGCGTACATCAGCTGATTATCAAGATCGAGCAAGTTGAAGATGTGCTCTAACTCCGGCGTGTGCGCCTGTTCCAGCGGTTGGCTGGTGTAGTAAAAACTCTTCAGGTACTCACTCGGAAGTTTGTTAAGCACCGGCGCCTCGATTCTCCTCTTCGTGTACTCGTCGTCTAAGCGATGATAGAGCCACGGCAGCCAAGAAATTCCTCCCTCCATCCAGACGAATTTCAAATTCGGGAACCTCACTGGAACTCCGGTCATAACTACCGAAGTTAGATGACGAATGACAGAGAACGGAAAACTAAGAGAATGAGCAGCGACAAACTCCATTCCCTTGTAAGGACCTTCAAGATCTCTGTTTGCATGGAAACAGACAGGGAGATTCCTTTTCTGGCAAGCTTCATAAATGGGATCCATTTCGTCGCTACCTCCAAGGAGCGGGGCAGTTCCCGAAACCATTGCGCCGACAACGCCTTTTTCCCTTCCGACCCGATCGATGAGCGCGACCGCCTTGTCAGGCGCACCAGTGGGGAGGTAAATCAGGGTCTTGATTTCTGGGTACCTGCCGAGAAAGTTTTCGAGCATGAAATCCATGTAGGCGTTAGCGACATCCGCTTCCACTTCAGGCTTTGAAAGAGGAAGGTACAGCATTATCGTGGGAAGTACGAGCGATACCTTTATCCCCAGATCAACCATCAGGCGAGTGAAAATTCCGACTATTTCGTCGGCTTCCTGACCTCCTTTTGAAACGCTGGTTTCCGGGCGTTTTGTAATGAGCATTCCCTTCATGTGCGTGCTGGGTTCTCGAATCGCTGTTCCCTTGTACCTGAGATAGAGGTTTCTTTGAATCATGTCTTCTTCGGGGTCAGGAGTGAGAAGTATATTCCTCAGTGGATCTTTCACATACTTCGCCATCGTCCTGAACGGTTCAAGAATGTGACAGTCAGCGTCAACAATGTACATTTTTTCAAAGCCCCTTTCATCCGCTTGCTGGATTGCATTGTCCAGCCCGCCAGGCAGGCCGTAACGCCATCTCTCACGCTTCGCCTGAGTTTGCATAACCTAGAGGAGATTAAAACTGCGTGATAAATATATTGAATGGATGAGCACCGGGCCACAGCGGCAAAGCTGTGCCTCACAATTGACTCCTGCAATTACGCAGATTCCAAGAACTCGTGCTGGGAAACAGTTACCATTAATTGCAGGTTTAATCTCTGGATCTAAAGACGAATGGTCACATTAACTGAAAAGGCAAAGAAATTGATCGACAGTCCGAATCTTGCAAGTGTAGCAACTTTGATGCCTGACGGATCTCCGCAGGTCGCGCCAGTGTGGGTCGACCGCGAAGAAGACATCATTGTGCTTAACAGAACGTTAAACCGACAGGGCTATCGAAACCTTCAGCGTGATCCCAGAGTAGCCCTCTGCATCTACGATAGGAACAGCACAGGTGTCAGAGTTCTAATCCGTGGGCGTGTCATAGAGATGACAGAGGAGGGAGCCTCCGAGCACGCGGACAAGATGTCGCTCAAGTACACCGGGAATCCAAAGTACCAGAATTACGAAAACAATACGGATGCGCGAGTGATAATAAGAATCGAACCAGAGCACCTCACCGACGGCGGTACTTGGCGCTAATCGAATTGCTATTCGGTATGAAGCCTCTTCTTTAGACTTGAGTATATGGAGAGTAGCTCTAGTCCTTTGTTGATCCCTCTTTCCGCCTCTGGAATTGGGGTCTTTGAGACGTACGCTCTTACCTCGTCCTCCCTTCCCAGCCCTGTCCGCGAGGTGACTTCCTGCAACAGCTGCGACACGTACGGTGTTCCCTGAAAAAGCTCACGAAACGTCTGAAGATTTGTCTTGAACCACTTCCATGTCGTTTCGAGCGAGTATGGGTTTTGAGTAGCATCAAGCAAGGCGTATAACGAATCTGCCCTGCTGAACTCTCCGCTCACACAGAGATCAAGAGTTCTCTCCACAAGCTTCGAGTCCTTAAAAGAGGTTAGGGCAACGTAAATTTTCACGGTATCCGCCTCGTTCGCCATTTTCTTCATCTTTCCGACCAGTTCGTCGAAGCCTGAAGCTCCACGCGTCTGCGCGAATGCAACTGCGACCGCCGTCCTGAGATTCGGATCAAGCTTCTCGTACTCGGAGAATTTCGTCGATAGCTCCTCCGCGAAGGCTATATCGACTAGAGCAAGTCCCGTCGCTAGCCTGCCTCTTAGGATCTTGTCTGTGTCTTTCTCGCCATTTTTGGCAACCAATCCCAGACGATTTAACTGGGTGTGGTAATGGTTCAGATAATCCCGCTTGATCGGCGGGTTTTCGGGGGAGATGAATCGGAGGAATTGAAGGTGGCTGGTCACTGCATCCGAGACGAGATATTCGGATTCGCCTGCGCATCTTCTTGCGATAGCTAAGTATTGGTTTAGGCTGATTCCACCAGAAACCACGAAAGCGAATAGATCCGCAACAATGCCCCAGCGATCAAATGCGTCGAGGGAGTCAAACTCCCTTTCGATGATATCGTATAGGGTCTGATCATACTGCACTCGGTAGAAACCAGTTTGACCAGAATTCAATTTCAGCGTTTTGACATCATTGACGGGAAGCTCGAAATGTTGATCCCTTAGAATGAATTTATGATCTTGACCGTTAATTTTGCAATTTACCGGAATCGGCCAAACGAGATGATCTCTGACACCGTCTCCGGCAAGAAGAAATCTCTCCTGCCTGAATTCAAGCTTGTCTTTCGCGAAGGACACCTTCACGACGGGAAATCCCGGCTTTTTTATCCATTCTTCCAGGATTTCGCTAACCGGTTCTCCGGAGGCTTTTTCCAGATTGCGCCAGAGATCTTTCCCTTCGGCGTTCCTGTACTTGAACTCGGTCAGATAGTGAGAAACGCCGCTCCTGAATGCGTCGTCTCCAATCCAAGCTTCGATCATTCGCAAGACGCTCGCTCCTTTGCCGTAACTAATCTCGTCGAATATCTGACTGATCTCTTCGGGCGCGCTTACCTTCACGTCGATCGGGTGCGTGCTAGACAGTGAATCGCTGTGCATAGCCCCGGCAGTATTCTGTTGCACAAAATCGCTGGTGACGCTCCATTCAGGATAGAGCTTGTCGGCCATCTTGCTTTCCATGAAAGTCGCGAAGCTTTCGTTTAGCCAGAGATCATTCCACCAGCGCATCGTGACCAAGTCGCCGAACCACATGTGAGCTATCTCGTGACCCAGGACCGAGGTCAGGCTCCGCTTGTTCGAGACGCTGCTATTTTCGTCGAGCAGGAGTACTATCTCGCGGAACGTTATCGCTCCCCAATTTTCCATCGCGCCCGACGCGTATTCGGGCAGGGCAATGAGATCTAGTTTGCCCAGAGGATAGGGAATTGAATAATATTCCTCGTAGGCTCGCAGAAATTTTGTGGCATTCTCCAGGGCATATTTCCCTTTTCCCGCGTATCCTGGTCTCGCATAGATTCTAAATTCGACGTTCTTGTCTAGCAGCTTGGATTCGTCGAACTTTCCTATACCAAGATAGAACAAGTAAGTTGACATTCGTGGTGTTTTTTCGAATTCGTGTTTGCTCTTGTCGCCGATATCTGTAGTATTTTTCACTCTCGTATTTGAGATGACGACCAATCCTTTTTGGGTTGTAACTTCCAGCGAGAATTCAGCTTTAAAGCTCGGATTATCCAAGCAGGGGAAAAGTAGTCTTGCGCCATTTGGCTCGAAATCCGTAGTGACGAAATAATCGGGGTCGTATCTTGATTTGTAGACTCCGTAAAGAACCTTCTCGGTAACTCTGCCTTCGTAGTCTATGTTTATGTCAACAGACCTCGTGCTTTCTTGCAAGCCGCTAATTTGCAATTTTTTTCCAAGGGCGTCAGTTTCAAAGGCTAGTTTCTTCCCGGAACATTTCACTTCGCTTATTTCCAGGCCGGATGAATCAAGCATCAAATTGCTCTCAAGGTTCTCGATCCTGATTGTTTCGCGCCCTTTGAATGACAGCGCGTAAAAATCAACGTCAAGCGAAATGGAATATTCTTTGACATCCATAGGGGCTTCTGATGTCGATATTCCCGTCGCCCAAAAATGCTTATTGCCTTGCTAATCTTTCAGAGTGAAGCTTTCTGGTTGGATTCTGAAAAGGCCGGTTTCCCTTCGATAATTCCTGCTCAGGTAAAGTACCTGATTTTGATCTTGTCTTTGAATTCGCTTGCGGTCGGCTATTTCATCGTATTTTTGACGGCGTATCTTCCTCAGGTAGGGATTAGCTCTCGACTGATTGGAACCATCGTGGGAGCCGAAGGAATCACACTGGTGATCGCGGGTATTCCTCTTGGGGTACTCTCAGATAGGATGGGTAGAAAGTGGATTCTCACTATCAGCGCTGCGGGTTTGGCACCAGTATTGTTCATCCTGGCACTGACCACTAATCCAATTTTTCTTGTTCTTGCCGGAGTCATTGCCGGAGTTGCCGAGGGAGGATTTCTTTCAACTGTTAATGCCACGATAGCCGACCAAACGCCAATTTCAGGAAGGGAATCCGCGTTTTCTCTTTCATTCGTGCTCTCCACAGTTTTTTCAGGGATGGGTTTCGCGTTACCGTTCACCTTTCCATCCCTCGAGACAGCGATCCGCGTATCTTCGGCAGAGACTCACAGAGCTGCCCTTACGACGCTGGGATTCCTAGCGATTGCAACGCCGTTTGCATTGTTTTTCCTCCTCAGAAATTACAAAGAAAAACTGAGCGTTGCTCCTCCTGCATCAAGCTCCAGCATGAAGAATCTGGTCAAATTTTCCGGCGCCAACTCTTTAATCGGACTCGGCGCGGGATTTATTGTTCCTTTAATCGCCACCTGGTTTTTCCTAAAGTTTGGAGTCACGGACAGCTACAGTGGCCCGATTCTGGCTATCTCGAACATAACAATCGGACTTTCGGCGGCACTCAGCCCCACAATGTCCAAGAGGTTTGGGATTGTTAGGGCAATAGTGATCAATCAAGGACTATCGACCATGTTCATGGTCTCCCTCGCATTTGTCGGAGGACCCGCACTTGCTGCAACGCTCTACATAATACGGGCAGCTCTCATGAACATGTCCTCGCCATTGTCGGACTCCTTTTTGATGGAACTTGTGCCTCAAGAGAAGCGAGGTCTTGCGAGCGCAATTAATTCCGTAGTGTGGAGGCTCCCGAATAGTGTCACGACAATTATTGGAGGAGTTATACTCGCTTCTGGGAATTACTCGCTACCATTTGAACTTGCTGCGCTGTTTTACATCTGCGCAATTTCCTTGTTCTATACCTTCTTCCGGAATTCGAAATTGCAGTAGTGCAACTTCGTTAGCCTTACGAGAACAGAAACTTACAATCTTTATAATATCCAAACTATCGAATTCGCCCGTTGATAATAGACGCTCAACATCACGTCAATATCAGCAGTTCTCAACTCACCGATAGTGCTCGGCGACTGAAATGGATGGATCAATTCGGCATAGACGTTGCTGTGCTGACAAATTAAGTCCCGTTTGATACCATTGAAAGCTTTGGAACGCTAAGGGAACATAACGACGAGCTGTTTGCCATGGAAGAAGAGCATCCAGAAAGGTTCGTCGCTTGTCCGACAATACCGATCTTCGATCCCAAATTAACGATTGGGGAATCGGAGAGAGTCACTAGCCATAAAACAAAAGCTGTTTTCATCCAGCCCTACAATTGGAGACTCGACTACGATTATCTTTCGCCTGTATTTGAGAAACTCGATAATCTCAAGTACCGATCTTCGTTCATCCTGTGTACGAGCTCGACATTGGAAAAGTCTACGGCGACTACGGTACAGCGACGGCTCTTGGATTCACATTTAATACGACAGTCGCAATGTCCCGATTCTTTCGGGCGTTCTGGATTCATTCAGAATTTGAAATTTGTAATTCCTCATCTCGGTGGAGCGTTGCCGTTCCTTTTAAGAAGGCTAGAGACGACATTCGATCCAGAAAAACGTCCAGCCAAACTTGTTCCCGCGCATTACTTGGATCGTTTTTGCTTTGACATTGTATGTTATAGGAAGGAGGCGCTCGAGCTTGCGCTCTCAGTTTTCGGTTCTAGAAGACTTTGTTTGGTACTGATTTTGGTTGCCCGAGGCAAGAAAGCGGTGCAACCACAGCTCTTGAAGGATTTCGTTGCCTCACTCGAGGTAAGTGACAGATAAAAAGAAGGTATTCTGGGAGGGAACTTGGCGAGGTTACTGAAAATCAATCTCTTCGCAAAAGTAATGACAGCATTTGAAATAGTTCTCTGCGTGTCCTACTCAAGACAAGAATAATCTTGTGCGCGCGTCAGGGTTGGGACCGATTGGAACCGTGGTCACAACACTGTAACTGCCTGTATTGATTACAGAAACCGTGCCAGAAAGTTCGTTTGTCACTAGTATCTGCGAGGAAGCGGAATCATACGCCGGCGCGATCGGATAATCGCCCACCGCTATAGTTGAAACAACCGTGCCTGTCGCACCGTTTATGACTGGGACCGCGTTGGACGCGGAGTTGGCTACGTAAACGTAACTATTAGTGGGGTCAAATACCTCTCCCGTTGGAGCGCTCCCAACAGGAATAGATGTTACGAGATTGCAGGCGGGAGCATAATAGAACGGCTCGCAATCTGAAAGCACTGAGACCGATCTGGAGAGGACTGAGTTTGAGACGTAAAGGTAGCCATTGGTCGAGTCATACACTATTCCGTACGGGTTGTATGTCACAATGGCTTCACCTACGTACTCATCGCTGCTCGCACTATCGATCAACTGTACTGCGCCAGTAGCATCCGTGAGTCCCGTACCAGTCACTAGAACCCTCTTGACAGCATCGCGTTCGATTGATCGAATAATTTGGCCTCTTCACTCGGGTTCCTATTTCTAAAATAAAGCTTGTATCGCCGTGCAGGGTTGGTCTTTATTTCCTCTTTTGGAAAAGCTGGAAGCAAGCACAAAACCTATTCCAGTCGAACCTCCCGTGATCAGCATTGTATTACAGGATGTTTTCATGGGGAGAACCTCTTCTTTGTTTACGTTAAAGAAAGATATTTCTAACATTAATTTCAAGTGAAGCCGAAAAAGGCGCATGAGACTCTTCTTGAAGAAATTTCCTCTCCGGTTCCGACGAACCCCTGTGGCTTTAGCGTTGCTCGCTTTTCTTCTCTTGACTTCCACCTTCTCGACCATGGCGAGGGCACAGAGTTCCTCGGTGACGACAATTCCAGCAGGGAATGGACCAGAAGCAATCGTCTACGATTCAGGAAAGGGTGAGTTCTTTGTCGTTGACTCGAGTTCGAATAGCGTTGCGATAATATCAGATGCAAGCAACGCATTGGTCGGAAACATTACTCTACGATTACCACAAGTGAGCCTTTCGGGCCTCGCTTACGACTCTGCGAAAAGCGAAGTTTTTGTATCTTACACATACCGTCCTTCCGGATCATCGCAGGCTGATGTCATGGTATCGGCAATATCAGACAGCACCAACAATATCGTTGCCAACATATCTCTCGGAACCTTGCCCTTCGCCAACCTGGGGACAACCCTCTCGCTAGCCTATGACTCTGGGAAGAGCGAATTGTTCGTGGCAATAGAGGCTAACGATACAGTTGGCGTGATCTCAGATGCTTCCAACACAATTGTGGGGAAAACTATTGCTGGGCAGCAGCCATACTCCTCGACATATGATTCCGGCAAGGGGGAGATCTTTGTAGCGAACAGCAACACTGTTTCGGTAATCTCAGATTCCTCCAATCAGGTAGTCGCAAACGTCAGCTTGGGATCCAATGAAGCACAACAGGTGGTATATGACCCGTCAAAGGGAGAAGTTTTTGTCGCGGAAGGAGCCCAAATCGCGGTGATCTCCGACGGTTCAAACAAGATAATTGCCAATATCAGCGGAGTAGGAAGTCCTGAAGGAATAGCCTACGACCCATCCAAAGGCGAATTGTTCGTGGCAGCGGGCAGCGAAGCGTATGTGATTTCCGATCAAAGCAACGCTGTCGTGGGGACAATCAATCTGAACAGTGGGTCGGCCGTGGGAGCTTATCATGTCTCTTACGACTCTTCCAAGAGTGAGGTCGCCTTCTCCGATTTCTACGCCAATACTTTATCCGTAGTGTCGGATTCTGCCTCTGTGACTTCAAGCTCGACGACTGGCAGTACTCGCGTTTCAACTTCCACAACCTCTTCAAGCTCCCCATCGTCGTCATTGTCAATTTCTATATCACTGGGCGCGTACTTGCCCGTGATCGGAGTAGTGGCACTTGCAGTCATCGTCACATGCGTGCCGATCATCCTGATGTCAAGAAAATCGGCGCGTTCGGCGACAGACGCGCAGGAACTGGGATGATAGCTCTGTCCCCTAGCGGCATTCATATGGTCACCGGATAGTTTCACCAACATGAAGCAATACTGCTTTCCGAGTTCTTTCTTGCTGGGGGCGCGGTCCCTCGCAGGAAAACCTCGACCGACTTGTCGTGTTGCCTGTCTTCAGGCTGTAAAGTCAGCAAAGCTCTATCTCTGAATAGATTTAACGACTACAAACTGATGAGATAGGAGCCTCGGGCGGGCTTGAGGCAATCCGGGCAAATCTCCGTCATTATTGTTAGGAGATTGCATGCTACTGTGGTCAGACTTCCTTGCTATTATTTCTTTTGAAGCAAGAAATTCGATTCTGAAAATACAAAGGTCTCCGGGCGTATCTCACATTCATCCCTTAAGTATGCACAGGTTCGGCGACCAAGGATTCTAAATGCACAAGGTCGTATACTCGGCTTATTTTTATGGTGACTTTAACTGTACATCGTTAAAGGTTAAAAGCTTATACTGTAATATTACAGTATTCTCGGATGTGTGATATGATAGGAACTAAGCATAAATGCGCATATCGGCTTCATGAGCTAGGCTTCCGAATAATGTCGCATTCCGAACAGGAATTAAAAGACCTCATAGGCGATATTGCGAGTAGCGTTAGGAAAAAGAAGGTTGTATTCTTTATTGCGGCTGGTTGCTCGGCTGACTCGAATATTCCAACGGCGCCTGATTTATCAAAAAAACTCGCGCTCGACTTTTACCGCACACCCACACGAATTCGGCAGATTTTCGGAACAGAGTACCCGAGCTTAGAAGAAGTAGCTCAACAAATATGTAATCAGTTTGGCAAACCACAGCTTGTCGAGGCATTGGGTTTTGAGTCTTGGGAAGATAAGATACCAAACGAGATACACCAAGTGCTTGGACAACTAGCGCGGGAGGGATTCCTTCACGACATTGTTACGGTAAATTACGATGAACTAATAGAGAAAGGATGCAAGGAAGTCGGTCACGATCCCGTCGTTATAAGGTCTGATCAAGACTTAGGTCTTACTAACCCCGACAGACTCTGTTTGTACAAAATAAATGGTTGCGTGACTCGGCCTCTAGATATTAGGATTACCAAAAAGGAATTAGAGGAAAACTATGAAGGATGGGCGCGAGATCAACTCAAGGTGCTTCTGCGCACTAATGGTATGACTTTCATTGGCATGTCCGGTCCTTCAGATATTCTGCTCAAGATGATGAAAGAGGTATTTCAATCTCCCGATCTAAGACACAAGCCGTTCTGGGTCAATCGGCGCGAAAATCCCGAGCCCGAGGCACAAGCTTTGCTCGATGCTTGCAACGCACATGCGAACTACCTCAATGTCTC
>JASHPO010000153.1 GCA_030038075.1 Nitrososphaerales archaeon
CCCAGTATCTTAAGGCTCCCGTTCAGGGCTGGCTGCAAGCCCAATAGCATGCGGAATAGGGTTGTCTTCCCAGCACCGTTGGGGCCGATTACCGCCACGAACTCGCCCCGGCCGAACGAGAAGTTTGCGCCTTTCCAGACGACCTTCTCCCGGTAGCCCGCAGTGACATTTTCGCCGACAATGAGGTCGGAGCCCACTCCGACCCCTGCCGTTCGCGCCTCGGTTACAGTCATTTGGATATCTTCTAGTTGCCCAATGCTATGGAGTTCAGGCAGTTTTGCAAGCCAGCTACTTCGCCCTCCTGCCAGGCTTGGAATGTAAGATAAGTTGGCTGTACCGTCTCGGAGACGAACGTGATTGGAATTTCGTACTGGCTGGCCACCACCTTCATCTGCTGGGTGACGGGCATGACCGTCTGTATGTTGTAGACGAGGCAGCTATCCGATTCGTTCCCCAGTGAGAGCTGCTGCTCGAATGTGGCGATATCTGCTGGCGCCGGGTCGTTCCCTTCGGCGACCGCGAACATGAAGGGGACAGGGGTGAGGATGTTTAGACCTGTTGCGTTCGCCAAGAACTGGACAATGCTTTCGGTCGCAGATATATTTACCCCACCCGAGTAGTCACGCAGTACTCCGCCCACGACTGTTGAACTGTTCCCACCGTAATGAACCCTCATTTGTTGCTCGGCCTGCATGTAGTCTTGGTATAGCGACGCGTTCAAGCTTGCATAGTTCGCGGTGAAGTAAGCAGTATCTGTCGGGTCTATCTTCACAAGGGCGTTGTACATCGCGTGTACTGTGTCGTTCACGTACCACGGGCTGTACCAGAGGTGGGGGTTTACCGTGGCGATTTGGGCGTCCGTGAGCCCAACTATTTGCTGCGCATCAAGGACGACCTGGCCAGGGGTGTTGCTCGCATTTATCAGCAACGAGGCCCATGTGTCGTAATCCATCCCGTTGATTATGACCAGTTGCGCGTTCGCGATTGCAATTGCATCGGCTGGATTGGATTGATACTCGTGAGGGTCGGTGTTCGGGTCTGAGACGATGCTGGTTACGTTTCCGTGAACACCAGCGAGCTGCGACACCAAGCTACCCCAAAAGTTCTCGGCTGCCACTATTTGTATCGGCTTCGAGCTACCGGTAGCGACGGAGGTGTCAGTAGTGCCCACCGTGGTGCTGGTCGATGATTTGCTTGTTATGTACAAACCTACTGCAACTCCGGCTACTAGGATTATGATAACGACAACGGCTGCGATTACATACGAATTTTTCATGTTTCAATCTTCTCTGAAATTAAGATATTTCATGGAATTATTGGAATATTAATAAAGATTATTCTAAGTTTATTAATTTAATTATAACGCGTCGAATTAGGAATAAATGGTAATCAGCTAAGGAAAGTTTCTGATTTTGACCTCTGGACAAAATAACTAATCTCCTAATCTACAGAAGGAGTAAATTATTCCAAGTGGACTAGAGTTTATCTCTAGTATAGGAAAGTTGTGGGGGAAATAGAACGATGATTTTGCTATTCGCCTATTTTCTGTTTTCGAACATTGCGGCGAAAGGTCTTGCATCAAATACAACCCTTATCGATCCAATTTTCCCGCCCTGAATATGGTACCACTCTGCGGTGAAGGAAGTAGCTGGAGGATTGCTGGTGATCAGATCGTACATTAAGCAAACATCGTCCCCGTCAACGAAGACCTTTTTCATTTCCACGCCCTTTACAATATGATGGAGCATCTCTAGATCTTTGAGAAGTCCTTCAGGTTTGTCGTGCGAGGCGAGCGGACCCTTAAAGGAAAAGTCGTCGCTCATGAGGGTTCTCGCGGTCTTGTAATCCTGGTTTCCCAGAACTCTTTGATACGACATCACAATATCCTTTGGACTAGAAGCCATAGAGATCAAAACCTTCGGTATCCAAAGGATACTATTTAACCCCAGTAGGGTCAAAAAGGATAGTATCTATTTCTTGTTCTGGGCAAGCCAAGCTTTCTCTTCGGGAGTTGGCGTCAGCTTCACTCCAGACATCCAGAGAAAAGTCCTCGAGCTTGATTCCCCAAAATGATGAAACCTCGATTGCAGATCGCCTTGGAGTGCATCTTCATTCCGCTTGAATGACTGTAGATACGCACGGAACGACCCGAATTCCTTCACTACCTTGAGAAACTCCTTTGCATTTTCTATCGTAGACAGTACTTTCCTCCCATTTCTGACGATACCCTGATCATGCATCAATCTGTCGATGTCTGTGTCGTCAAACTTTGCTACTTTCTTGATGGAAAAGTTTGCAAAAGCCTTTTTAAAATTCGGCCACTTTGTTTCGATCATCTTCCAGTTTAGACCCGCTTGGAAAAGCGCATGGGTCATTCTTTCGAAATACTCGTCGTCGGTTTGAGCGGTAGTCCAATCATCATTGGGCATATGTTTTCACTAACTCCGTTGACGCGGTGCGTCTTCCCGGCAGGCAAGAATCGGCCCTCCGGGAATTCTAAACCAGAAGAAACTTCCCATCTCGGGAACGTCAACGCGCGGCAGGACAATCTCTCCCCCTGAGGCTAAAATTCGCTTCTCAACTTCCTAAATTTTCAACCAAAACGTAGTTCATGCTGATAGGTGGTTCGTTGGGATTTGTCTTTCTTATGCTACCTTGCGATCCTCCTTGAGTCTGGTAAGATATCAACGCTCCTTGTCGAGTTTCCAAACTCTCGAAATGCCAGCCGAATACATGATCGAGAAAATTTCTTGTCGCGACTGGATCGGTACTCGCAAGTTCGGTGTGGGCGATCATCCCAATTACGCGATTCTGCTTCCTCTCTTCCTGATCCAATTCCGGAATTCGGCCGAGAGAAATCTGCAGATATTATTTAAATCAAATAGGGACTGAAAGGATAGTCCCATGCAAAAATTGATGGATAAAAGGCGGGCAGTCACTCCGAGACTCGCCTATCAGGCGGACCCGATAAGGGAGAGCTTGAAACTGTTGGGGAGAAAGTGGACTTTGCTCATTATCAGGGATATCGCATTTTTGAAACTTCGGAGATTTGGAGAAATTTTGAAGAATAATCCCGGTTTAACTCCTCGAGTCCTGTCGAGACGCCTGGATCAGATGACGGAGGCAGGTGTGCTCAAGAAGAGTGACGAGTCGAACAAGGGGTACTATCTCACTCCAAAGGGAGAGGACGCTGTCTACATTTTGCTCGCAATATTGCGGTATGGCATCAGGCATCATTTTAGCAAAGAGAAGGGCGACGCCACGGTCAGCTAAGATATAGCTATCGGAGCTCTTCAGTACGACATTCCCGGAAAGAATCAATCGAGTTAACTGCCAAAAATTCCTCTAATTTTTAAGGGACACCAACGACCTTCTCTCTGAAATCTTTTGCGAAAGGGAGTACAGCTGGTAATTTGCCCGAAATGTTCTAACGCATTTCCTATCGAGAAAATTTTGGAACATCTCGCTTCGCACTCGACCGAAACTTTACCGAAGCATGTCGAACATGAATCGGGATCGGCTGGAGGCTGATTCCCTTCTCAAAAGGAAGCCTTGAATATAATGGGATAATGAAGAGTTCTGTTTGAATTCGCTTGATAATTTTCTGACCGATATCGAGTCGGAGGAAGTTTCCCAAGAAGACAGGGAAAAGTTCGAGAAATGGCTTTCGAAAATACTCGCGGACCCGGAGCAAATTTCGTCGAAGATAGAAGATGCCCTAAAGCAGGGGATGTTTTCTGAATGGGAGAAAGAGTCTGTAAATCACAAGTTCAAGCTTGGATCGTACTATCCCAGCGTCATCGAAAGGTGTCTCAGGCAGCAAGCGTACTCATATCTTTACGCTGAACCGCCTTCGCCAGAGGAACTAGCAATTTTCAACGAAGGAAAGGCGATTCACGAGCTCGTCGCCTTCGCCCTGAGACGATCTGGAATTATTTCGGTTGAAGGTAGCGAAGTCGTCGTCGATTTGATTTTCAATGAAGAAGTAAAGCTCCACGGGAGGATCGACGACCTTCTTCTGATTCGACTAAGCGAGGAAAGTAACAACTTCAAACTGTTCGTTCCTCTGGAAATCAAGAGCGCTTCCGTGATGCCGGACGAGCCGTGGCGCACACATTACTATCAACTTTCGACTTACCTCCTCGCGGAGAATTATCCTATGGGAGTGCTCCTATACTGGATCAAGAGGGAGGGTAAGGTGAAGGCGTTTCCGATCACGAAGGACGATACCATGCGCGCTGTCCTAAGGGAGCGAGTCTTGGAACTGCACGAGGCTCTAAAAAATGGAACTTTCCCCATGAAGGAAGCGGCGTCCAATAAAGACTATCTCCAGTGCGAGCGCTGTTCCTACATCGACAGATGCAACCCCTATCTCATAGACTCGATTCCGAAGGGGTCGAAGCTTTCTGTGTTCGATCTTGACGGCACTATACTGGATACCTCGCAGAGGAAAAGAACCATCTTGCAAGAACTCGGTCTTCCGCCATCTGCGAAGACCACAGACATCCACGATGAGGAGACAAACAGGAAGTACTGGCAGTTGATGGACAATCCGAACTATGTAGAGTTGGACAATTTATATGACCAGGCGAGGGAGAAAGTATTTTCGGAGGCGAAACTGGGTAGAATCCCTGTTGCGATTTCTTCGGGCAGACGTGAAACTTTGCTTGAGGCGACCAAGGCTCGCTTGGCAAACTTGGGTGTCCCGCTGTTCCACCTAATACTGAGAGAAGCGGGAAACTATGAGACCGATGGCAAGTTCAAAACAAAATGGTCTCAAAGGCTCGCCTCGAATTACGAGCTCGTTGAGTTTTTCGATCGCGACGCTGTTCTTAGCTCGATGATAATGAAGACGGTCAAAGAGCGGCAGGCGAAGACATAGTAAGGCAGTGTAGGTAGCCATCAAAGGGGGAATATTACGTGAAGAGATTAAGCGTAGAGGGAATTCTGCAGAAGGACTTGGATCTATGTGTCGATACGATAGCAGCGATCCAAGACTGGGCTAAAAAGGAAAAAGTAGACAGATGGGCGTTCAGGGCGGCGCTGCTGAAGGCGCTTTTCGAGGACGCTGAAAATTACTTCGAAGAGACCAAGGGAAATTACAGGGAGATTGCAGCCTTTGATAATGGTGTGGCTAATACTCTCGATTCGTTAAAAGAATCCTAACAGAAATTTGCAAGTTATCTACGGGGCCTAGGGTTTCTTCGTCAGTTTCGCGCCTCCATCAGGCAAACTGACTAGGTGCTCAGAAAATAGACTTCTTATCGAGGCGATGACTTTGCTGTCGTGTATACCACGGGTCGAGAGAAACATCGATGTTACGTTCTGACCTCCGAGAACTTCATTCGCGTTTTTTAGGAACTTGTATGTTGCTTCAAAGCTGGAAGAGATAAGCATGTCAGATATGCTGTCGATTACAATGGCGACGCATCCCCCTCGAGAAGACCCTATAGCTTTGCTAATTAGATCGAGATTAATTGCGGAATCGTTTTGCGGCACCAGCACTTCGTTCTGCTGGGCTCCCTTCTTTGGATAAGAAACAGTGGGGGTTGAAATGTAAAATGTAACCGAGCTCATGTTCGAAAGTAGTTTGTATACTGGACTGCTCCTGTGTGTAAGGATGTAGACTGCGCAACCATCTTTCAAAAGTTCATCTACGAAATCTCTCACAGCTTTCTCATACGGTGACGACGAATCCACTTCAAGAAGGAATGATCTTCCGCGAAGAAAGTTTGGAGCCTCACCAATCTGTTTAGAAAACAGGGTTGGCGAAGGCACAGGCTCCCCTTAGACTCTACTGTCAGAGTCTTAATATGACTATGCGAACGCTAAAACATCAACGGGTTTTTTTGGACCCCTAGCCCACTGATAATTTATCGCAGATAGAAAAGTAGTGATAAAAATTCTCTGAAATTGGTGAAAGCGAGAAGAATTAGAAAAAAGTGACGGACGCCTGTTGTGGCATCCATCTCTATGTCATGTTAGTTACTTCCCGGCCCGCCTATTTCATCAAGCATCGGTGGTCTGAGGCTTAGGTGCCCGAAGTGTGCAGCTACGACAACTGCTGAGACGACCGAGAGAGCCAACATTCCTAGTCTGATTTTTTCATCGGTTGACATGGCGGCAAAAGATTAAATTCACTTACCGAAAAGTTTTTCGGTTTCACAATATCCTTATATCTAAATAGCTAAATATCTAATACTCTTTATCCTCTAATGAGCTCCATCGGAATATGGAGGTTCACCTCTATCTTTTGGATAAACCATTAGAGAGATTTTACAAAAAGTCTGTTAGTATGCAGAAGTGTGTGAGGGGGTCGTGAAAATTACCATGCAAACTATTAATTGGAAGCTAACACAGCGTTCTGAAAGCAAGGATAATTAACGGTTCGTAAAACCAAGGATGCCAGCGAAATGAGGATACCCGCGGATAACGCTGCCGAGTTCCTTACGAGGATAGTTCCCTTCATAGATTCTGACGGAGCGAGGAATTTGAATGCCATCTGCCGCGATCTCTCCATCCCTTACCAGACTCTCAGATTCAGAATGAACAGACTGAAACAGCAGGGGATCAGTGTCCTTCCTCTACTGGACATCGACAAGTTAGGGCTTCAAAGGATAAGGGCATCGTTCGGGCTTGCTCGTGACATACAGAATCCAAAGGCGATTCTTGGGGGACTTCATCAGAAGGCGGGTTTGAAGGCCTACACGAGAGTCTTTTTCAGTCAAGAGTTGGATTGTGAGTTTTTGATCCCAAAAGGATCCTTGAAAGAATTCGCCAAACTTCTCCGAGCCCTTGAGGAGATGAAACTCATAGAAAACATCGAATACAAACCCATTTTGTGGAAGAGAGTGTTTATGATGAGAACAAAGTTCTTCGACTACGAGTCGGGCGAATGGGACGTAGATTATTCGAGGCTGGTCGGGGATCCTTCCGCAGCTGTTCCGAAACCTTGGACAGAAGAGGCAAAATTCGATTACAACGACCTCCTTATCATCAAATCCCTGGAAATGGATCCGTGGATCAAAGTAGTTGATCTGGCCAGGAATCTCAAGCTTCCAGTTGGGGACGTGTCCTACCATCTTAATCGGCATGTTATCGGGCGCAAATTGATACCTTCATTCAGGTTGAGGTGGATTGGAACAAAGGAAGCATGGTCGAAGCACTCGTTGGTCGTGCAGTCATACGTTTTCGACAAACTCTCTGACGAAGATATGAGGCACGCAATGTCCGTAATGACCGCCGCACCATTCACTTGGGACGATGAGCTCGCCGATGATGGAACGTACTATGCGGATGTCCTGATTCCACTGTCTCAATTCCCGGAAACGCAGAATTATATTTCTGAGAACCTGAGGCAAGTAGGCCTAAGGCCGCGAGTTCTTTCGGGCGACTGGTCTCTAATTTCTCTGTTTACAATCCCGTACACTATGTTCGAGAAGGGAATAGGATGGGCGCTTGACGCTGAAACGGGTCTAGGGTACGTACTCCAAATGATTAGTCAGTACGACAAACCGAAAGCTTGAGACACTGGCCTGCGAATAAGCCTCCAGTCACTCTTTTTTTATGAGTGAGAGGACACCAGCCTTCTATAATTCGGTGTCCCTCCATTGGACTGCTATGTCATTAACGCAACAACAGGTCCAAACCGCCTCGGTTGATGATGAGATAATTTCATGTGTAGATAGAGGCCTAGAGTCAGTGGGACACCACGTCAGAAGTGCAGTCTACTGGCATCTCGAGAGAATGGGTCACATTAGCAAATTCGAAATTCCAGAAAACCCAGAAGCATTCATTCAGGGCTTGCGAGCAGTTTTCCGGGAAAGTTCGGCTGGTGTAGAGAGAGCTATTTTGCAGGAAATCAGTGCAAAGTTCGAGCTGAACTATTCAAACGCCAAGGACTTGGTCGAGGCGATATCTGAACTTAAAGCCAAGTCCATCGGCCAGTAGTCCATTTTTATCTTGCTGATTAGGGCGACCGCACGCCCGAGGTCTAGGCTGGTTTACTAACTAGCCCAACGGCAAGTGCATGTTTAAATATGCTCGGCAGACTAATCCTATAGTTTGTTATAGCCAGGTGAACAATTGATGGAACAACAATACGCGATATCGGCGGCCAGAGTCGAAATTTGCCAATCCTGTGGAAACAGCTTTACTCATCAGGGATATCTTGACCATCTCTTTGCAAACAAGGAATGTATGCGCAGATATTGGGAAGACGAGGAAAAAAATCATATCTCTCGATTGAGGCAGAGAACATCGAGAGGAAAAGCAAAGATAAGCGGTATTTCTGAACAGTGAGATCTTTTGAAAGGGCTCTGAGTAGTCCAAGATTCCTCAAGAATGTCTAAATCTCTGTCAGCTGTCTACTGAATGATGGGATCTTCGGCTCAGACTGATATCTGCACCTGCGAGACCTGCAAGCACTACAGGGCTACGGCCTGTTATGAAAATAAATGCCGATGCTGTAGCGAGATAGACGCCGAGAACCTGAGCACTTATGCGGACGATGAGATGAGGGATTGACTCATTTCTTTTGCTTCAAAGCGCTTTGATTAGCGTTACTGGATCTATCTTTTGATGCTGAGACAGCATGTAGTGAACTGAACTGATGTAGGAATAAACTAATCGATATGTAAACTGATTTTATCATAAATACAATTCTCCCCTTCTGAACGGAGTCTATTCGATTTGCTACCTATTGATAATTCCTCACTTGAGATAGAAAAATGCTCATCTTGCACCATAACCCGTATATGACGTATTCCGGGAGCAGTCTTTTGTTGATCTGCCATGTCACGCCTTTTAGCATTCGTGGACATTTTCGTCGAGTCTCCTCAGATGGACGAGGTTGTCCAAGAACTTCAGAAACTTCCTAACATGGAAGAACTATACGAAGTCACCGGCGAATTTGATATCGTTTCTTTGGTTTCTGCCGCAGATATCGAAGAATTCAGAGATATTTTGAAGAACAAGATAATGAAAATCAAGGGAGTCAAGAGTACGGTCAGCTCCGTCGTGCTGCACTCGCACAAGGGGCCTCGATGCTCCACGAACGGTAAAGAAGTTTTGAGCGCTGCAGCGACCATCCGTTCTTCCCCAGCGGCCAGTCTTCGCTGAGATCTTTCTCAGTGGTTTCAATTGGGCACGAGAATCCTAGGATTTTGACTATTCATGTCAAAGCCCTTCCTAACCTGAATGCAGTCGGTGCATAGAGCGCTGAGTGTCTTTGATATCGCCACTTCAGGTACTAGACCTGATAATAATTCTAGCAGTTCTAGTTGCATGCGCTTGGCTACTGGCGCCTTACATCTCTAACGTATTCAAGAGAACTCCGAGCAAGATAGACAGAGTTTTCAATCCTATTGAGAATCTGATCTACAGGGTCACCGGTGTCGACCCGAATCACACGATGGGTTGGAAAGAATACTTTCTCTCTGCGCTTATCCTGAACATCGTCCAGATGGCAATCGCAGCCGTGATTCTGACCTATCAAGGGTCGCTGCCGCTTAATCCGATGCACTTTCCAGGGTTGTCTTGGGATCTCACCTTCAACACCGTAGTTTCAATCGCCACAAACACGAATCTCCAGCACTACGCTGGCGAAGTCTCGCTCTCCTACCTGAGCCAGATGAGCGCGATCCAGTTCCTCCAGTTCACCTCTGCGGCGACCGGAATTTGCTGTGGAATTGCCATGGTGAGAGGACTTGTGCTTCACTCGAAAGATCTCGGAAACTTTTTCGTGGATTTTGTCAGGGCCCTGACTCGGCTACTCATTCCCCTGTGTTTTGTAGCGGCTCTGATTCTAGTCGCGCTTGGAGTCCCGCAGACTATATCGGGTTACGCTACCGTCAAGACAGTCGAAGGAGCAACGCAGACAATTCTCGTTGGTCCCGTTGCCTCACTCGTCTCGATCATGCAGTTAGGAACAAATGGTGGCGGGTACTACGGCGCGAATTCCGCTTATCCGTTTCAAAACCCGAGCCCCGAATCAGACCTCGTCGAAATATTCATGATGCTCCTCTTACCAACGGCACTATGCTTCGTCTTTGGTGACTACATCGGTAAGAAGAAGGAGAGCTTACCGATAATCGTTGGAGCCTACGGTCTGTTTGCTATAGACCTCGCGATTGCGTTCATACCGAATCCGATTCTAGTCGGTCCAGGGCTGGAAACAAGGTTCGGCGGCTTCATGTCAACCTTCTGGACTGTCGTCACAACAGCAGTCACCACGGGATCGGTAAATTCGTCTCTTTACGGTATGCATCCGCTTGCTATACTTGCTGCTTTCATGGGTATGTTGATCCAGTCTACACCGGGCGGCAAGGGAGTGGGACTCATGTATATGCTCATGTACATTATCATCACCATCTTTATAGTGGGGTTGATGTCCGGCAGAACGCCCGAATATTTGGGCATAAAGATCACGGGACGCGACGTCAAGCTAGTGATGCTAGCATTCCTAATCCATCCTCTCATAATCATAATTCCAACGGTGATAGCTTACGCGGCAAACCAGGTCGCGCCTCTGGGAATAGGCAGTGGCTCGATCGCCTTTACTCAAATTTTCTACGAGTACGCGTCGTCCGCAGCAAACAACGGTTCCGATTTTCTTGGAACGACTGCAAACACTCCGTTCTTCAACGTCTCAACTGCAATAGTGATATTCTGTGGAAGGTACGGGCCGATTTCCTGCCTTCTCGCCCTCGCGGGTTCAATGCTAGGAAGAAACCGTGCCACTACGAGTCCTGCAGCAATCAAGACTGCGAGCTTTCCATTTTCGATTGTTTTGATCGCGAGTATTCTGATTCTAGTTGTTCTGACATTCTTTCCGTTCCTCGCCGTGGGGCCGATACTCGCATACTTCCAGGGCAATACGAACTTTTTCGGAGCAATAGCAGGAGTTCTTTGACTTGAGCGAAATGACAACATCGTCAGAGAACAAAAAGAACGAAAGTCCAGTTAGGATTGGTCTATTCTCAAAACAAGTTTTCGCCAATTCGTTGGTTCGCCTGAGCCCCATCTCTCTGCTCGCAAACCCGGTTATGTTCATCGTTGAAATAACATTCTTCATCGTCGCAGCGATGGCAGTGGTCCCGCAACTATTCTATCCTGTTGCCAGTTCCTCGGAAAGGGTCTTCTACGTCGAGGTTGCGTTGATACTACTAATCACGGTGTGGTTTAGCACACTTTCAGATTCCATTGCAGAAAGACAGGCAAAATCGACTGCGAACAGCCTGCGCGCTTTCGAAATCGATGTTGTGAGCAAGAAAATCGTTGTCGGCAGTGACCGTTCAAGATCTGTAGTCTCCACACGGGCATCTGAGCTCCGAAAGGGAGATCTGATCTCGCTTGAGAAAAGCGATCTCGTGCCAATTGACGCAGAGGTTATGGAAGGCATAGCAATGGTGGACGAGTCTCTCCTCACGGGCGAGTCAACCCCGGTTCGCAAGGCGCCGGGAGACCAGCTGATCGGCGGATCAAAGATTGTGAGCGACACTCTGACCGCCAAAGTCTCAGTCAACCAGGGCGAGACTTACATCAATCAGATGATAAAGCTCGTAGAAGCTGCAAAGAGACCAAAGACCCCCAACGAGCAAGCGGTCACGATAGTGCTCATCGGGTTGACTGCGATCTTCACAATAATGATCGTTGGTCTGCTCGGACTGTCCATCACTCTTAGCTTGGGCGCGGATCTCTCGGTATTGATAGCGCTCTATGTCTGTCTTCTTCCAACTACTATTGGAGCTCTGTTACCGGCAATCGGTCTGTCAGGCGTGTCGAGGTTGTATGAGCACAAGATTGTGGCAAAATCCGGCAAGTCGATCGAGACTGCGGGCGACACCGATACAATACTCCTCGACAAGACCGGCACGATCACGGTAGGGAATAGGCAGGCTACGCAATTAATTCCGTTCAGTGGTCACAGCGAAAAAGAGGTTGGCGAAGCAGCATTTCTCTCTTCATGGCACGATGACACTCCCGAGGGAAGAAGCATAATCCGTCTCGCATACGACCGCGGGTTCATCCCCAAGGAAATGAATGCGCTGGATCAAGCCGAAGTGTACGAATTTTCAGCAACTACGAGAACCAGTGGTGTGAAGCTTCCCAGCCCATCTTTGTTCCAGCTTCCCAAGGACGGGGGCAATTCCACGGGCAGAGGCAGCCGCTCGAGGTTCAGACGCAAGTACGCGGACGAAGCCCTTGCAGAATTTGTTGATTACAACGTGACACCAGGCTCGCCTCCTCATGACACCATCGAGATTTTAAAGGGCGCACCCGATTCCATAAGGAAAATCGCGCTCAATGTTCCTGAGAACTTTGACAGCGCCGTTGAAAGTATCGCCTCGACGGGAGAAACGCCGATCGCAATAGCTAAGAATCGAGAAGTTTTGGGCCTCATAAGACTCAAGGACGTATTGAAACCCGACATCAAAGAGAAAATTATCGCCGTCAAGACAATGGGAATAAAACCAATCATGATAACTGGGGACCAGCCTCTAACTGCGAAGAACATAGCGGCAGAGGTCGGTATAGATGATTTTGTCTCCCGCGCAAAGCCTGAGGACAAACACGAGATTGTCCTTAAGGAGCAGGAGGATTCGAGGATCGTAGCTATGATAGGAGACGGTACAAACGATGCGCCTGCCCTGGCCGCTGCGGATGTGGGACTGGCCATGAATTCCGGCACGCAGGCAGCAAAGGAAGCTGCAAACATGGTCGACATGGAATCAAACCCGGCGAAGATAATCGACGTCGTGATGCTTGGAAAGCAGCTCTTGATGACGCGCGGGGCGGTCACTACTTTCAGCATCGCAAATGACGTTGCGAAGTACTTTGCCATAGTGCCCGTGCTCTTTGTCGCTTACCCGCAGCTGCATGCCCTAAACATCCTGGGACTGGGACTCCACAGCGCGGTGCTTTCCGCCCTGATTTTCAACGCGATAATAATCCCGCTGCTCATTCCGCTTGCGATGCGAGGAGTAGCCTTCAAGCCGGCGAGCACTATGGCCATTTTCCTGAGGAACACTCTGGTCTACGGATTCGGCGGGGTGGTAGTTCCATTTGTTGGAATCAAACTCATCGACCTCCTGCTAACGGGCGTGTTTCACGTTTAGAAGTGTTTGAGATTTGAGCGAAAATACGACTCCAAGAAAGAACAAGTATGCGCCGATAATCGGGATTGCGATAATTTCTCTTCTGATATGCGGCCTTTTCTTTCCGCTGCTTATAACTGGAATTGCTCAGGCTACAATGCCATACCAAGCGAACGGAGAGATTGTAAAGCTGAACGGCGTGCCGGTGGGTTCTAACCTCATAGATAATAACTTTACACTGCCGATATTTTTCCACGCCCGCCCCGCCAACGAATCGGCTTCAGGAGTCGATCCAGACATTACTATGCCTGAAGCCTATTCACAGATCCCTGGAATCAGCAACGCCACAGGAATTCCATCTTCGGCTCTGACGGCCATAATCAACAGTCACGAGAGAGGGACATTCTGGATATTCGGTAGCCCATACATCAATGTCTTACAGGTAAATCTGATATTGATTAACGACTATCCGGCAGTATACAGCAACTTTACGAATTCGTGATTTTTGCGTCGGAATATACGCTCGCAACTACTACGCCAGTCATGACGTAATTTATTGCATACAAACTAATACAAACGGGGCATACCGCTTGGACTTTTTCCCAGATCAGAATGTCGAGGGACCACAAGTAAATTGTGAACATGTCTCCGATCAGAATAATTGGTATTAGCAGTAGCTTCGACCTGTTCCACAACACCAATCCTGAAACTAACATTAGCGGAAACCACACGACGCCGAGAAACCAGAATGGGATTACCGTATGTCCGATGACAATCGTCGTGTAGCCTGTCTGGAAAACCAAGCCGCACGAGATGTGCTTGTTGAGGTTGCAGTATTTGAATACCTGAGTTAGTTCCGAGTATGCGTGATATGCCGCATCAAGAATCCCAGCAGCTGCAAGAATCAAGTAAATCCTGAAAGCGATCTGCGTCCTTTTCTCACCCGCTTTGCTCTCGTCAGGCGAAGGGTTTTCCTCTCCGGACAATCCAGCACAATTAACGAATCAACCGATTTAAGTTAATTCAACACGCTCAAAGATCCTGTCCTTATTTCGGCGCTGGCACACCTTAAACACTAATTCTCCAGGTTCGTCGGCGGAAGAAAATCATACCTAGTCCGATCGCAATTAGGATTAGTGCTAGGAAGACGCCGAGAAACTCAAGGATGAATAATATCAAACTGATCAGTGCAGATCGTAGTACGTAAAGTAATGCGAGACCTAGTATGATCAGAACAAGTCCAACAATTGACGAAAATCGCATAGCAGCTTCTACTGCGCACAATTTTCACTCAATTTAAGTTTGCAAAATCGCTTCAGACTGGTTTTTATTGTCTGAAATCACGCTCTGCCCATTCCATGTCGGGATTTGAGGCCCTCGGCTCCTTCATCAGGAGAAGGCACAGGTGGATAATCATCATTTGGGTAATCGTGCTCGTCGCATCTCTAACGCTGATACCTAGCTTTTTCTCCTCTGTAAACTACAACATCACAGGCGGTTTTGGCGGCCCGTCGAACACTGAATCCCAAAAAGCCCAGAACATTCTCAACGCCCAATTCCCCTCGTCAAACAACACTGAAAGCAATAACCAGGTCCTTGTCGTACTCCAAGGAGTCAATCCTTACTCCGACTCTTTGAAGAGCACCGTTCTTGCACTTAACGATACTTTAGCAGCAAATGATAGAATCGTGAACTATACGGGCATGAGTACCGTTTACGGAACCGAGTATGCGCTTCTTACTGCCTTCCTGCCGGACTTTCTGCCAGAAGTAGCCCAGGCTCAAACGGGCATCACGGGGGTTTCTCCCACGGAGAGTTGGGCCATAGCCTCAAGTTACGTGGCAAACTCGACAGCTGGCGTATTTTCGGGGTCTCCGGTTTTCGTAGTCAACAGTACTTCACTAGCGAGCCTTCTCTCCAGTCTTTCAGCAAATTCAACGACATCCCAGATCAGCAGCGCCGCAAACGGAGTAGTTTCCAACCAGAGTTTCTCGGATTACCCACTCCTTCCAACTCGAGCTCTTACCGGAAATTTCGTCAGCCCGGACAACAATACGATGCTTTTCGTTCTGAATCTGGCTTCGTATCCGACCAAGGAAACCATCATACAGCTTCAAGACGCAATTGACAATTCCGCGTTGAAGAACTTTGGAACTGTATACGTGACGGGAGGGCCGGTAATCACGCAGGATGTGCAAGACGTTTTCACACCCGCTCTCAGCGTAACGATCGGCCCGGGCGTAGCGGTCTCGATTCTAATCGTTGGATTGTTGTTTCTCGCTCCGCTCGCTGCGCTAATTCCAATACTTATGGGAGGTTTGTCCATCGCCATAGCGTATTCGGCGATTTATCTTGGCATCGTGAAAATTGGTCATGGCTCGCTGACTTTTCTGACACCTACTCTGACATCGCTCTTGATGCTCGGTCTCTCTGTTGATTACGCAGTTTTGCAGCTGAGGCGCACACGTGAGGAGCGACTGAAGGGAAAGACGATCGAGGAAAGCGTGAGCACTTCAGTCAAATGGGCGGGGCAGGCGATACTGACCGCTGGAATCACCGTGATCGTCGCCTACATTGTGATGGCTGTAGCAAACGTTCCGTTATTCAGCGGTGTTGGAACTTCCATCGCGATTGGAGTATCCATACTGCTCACAATGTCGTTAACGCTTTTGCCGTCTCTCGAACTGTCACTGGGCGACAAGCTGTTTACACCAGGACTGCGCAGGAGTCTCGCAAGGCAGAAGACTCAGACTGGAAAGACGCGGCTGGAGAAAGTTGCGGAAAGTACGCTGAAGCACAAGGTGGCAGTAGCAACGGTGATCGGCCTGCTCGCAGTGGGCGCTTTTTTTACCTCTTACAACACACCGGTCGGTGCGGATTTTCTCAAGCTAATTCCAAACTTTCAGAGCAACCAGGGCCTGACCGTTTTGACCTACAGCTTCGGCGGGGCTCTGGTCGGTCCGGTTCAGCTCGTAATTACGACAACCAGTCCCATCGTGTTTGGAGATAATCAGTTCAATCAAACGCAGTTGAATTGGATCGAGAAGATTTCTGATGTCGCGGGAAATTCAAGCGGGGTTGTATCAGTAGAGGGTCTCACCCGACCGTTTGGATCTGTGTTTGATTACGCCGCTCTAAACAATCTGTCTGCTCCGGTGATGTCTCAGTACGAAATAACAATGTTCACCTTCATCGGCAGCAATAACAAAACCGCCCTAATTGACATTGGACTGGCAAATTCCAGCCAGAGCGCGGTTGCGGTTAACTCGCTTCGGGCGATGGAAAAAAATATCCAAAGTCTATCCCTACCGAGCGGGTACGCTCTTTACTACGGCGGAACGACACAGCAGACTTACGACAGCGAGTCTTTCATCGTGGGGCTCCTACCTGAGGTAGTTATAATCCTAGCAGCTGCTGTGTACGTAATTTTATTCGTTCAGCTGCGTTCAGCTTTCACGCCTTTCAGGTTGATAGTCACGATTCTGAGCAGCGTCGCTTTTTCTCTCGCAATTCTCTCTACCCTGTTCTATTACATATTGAAGCTGCCGATACTCGATTTTGCTCCGTTGTTCGTCGTCGTGACCATGCTGGGAGTAGGCATCGATTACGACATATTTTTTGTATCGAGGATACGCGAGGAAGTTCTCAACGGAAAATCAGATCACGAGGCGATCAAGACTGCGGTGGACAAAATATGGGTGACGATACTCGGACTGGGTCTTGTTATCTCATCCGTCTTTGGCTCGCTCGTGATAACCGGTGTCGCTCTTCTTCAGGAGATAGGTCTTGCGGTAGCCGCGGCGATACTCGTTGATGTCGTCATCGTGATCCTCTTCTTTGTACCTTCGCTCATGGGCCTGGCCGCGAAGTTCAATTGGTGGCCGTCAAGGATCGGGAGACAGCGGCAAAAAGAAGCACCGAAACAATCGAGCCAGTGAATCAGTATTTTCTCATGGCCAGATAGCTCGAAAGTTCAAGGAGTCTTTCTCGTGCCGTCGAGCTATTGACAGATAGCAATAGTTTTTCCGCCCTTTCCATGTAATTTTGCGCAACCTTTTGAGCGTACTTGGGAGAATTGTATTTCGTAAGCAGGTTTCTCGCCTTCTCTATTTCCCAGTATTCGTAAGATCCGTTCCTTGCAAACAGCGAACGAATAAACTTGGATTCTTCTTCCGTGCATAGATTCAGAAAATGAATCAGTACGAGGCTTTTCTTCCCACGCTTGATGTCTGTGAAGATGGGCTTTCCCATAACGCTCTCCTCGCCCATCAAATCCAAAATATCGTCCTGCACTTGATACGCCATGCCGAGGGCTTCGCCGAAATCGTATGCAGAATCGATCATAGCTTTGTCTTTTGTCGAGCTGCCGATCAAGGCTCCACTGGCGGAAGAGGCGCCTATGAGTGCTCCGGTCTTCATCTTGATCATCTCACAGTATTCCGCTTCTGAAACATGATCACGCTCTGCCATCTGGAGATCCAAGAACTCTCCTATCGTGGCGGACCTGTAGCAATCGCCTAAAAGATCTAAAAGTCTGCTCAGGGTTGGAGAATCCGCGCCCCGTCTTCCACATTCTGCAATGAGATTTGGAACCTGAAAGAGTAGCGTGTTCGACGCGAGAATTGCACCGGAGACCCCGTACTTGCCGAAGATCGACTTTTCCCCCCTTCGAAGAGACGAGTCGTCTATAATGTCGTCCTGGACAAGTGCTGCCGCGTGTGCAAGCTCGTATGCGACGGCTATTGGCGCGGCCCGCCTGAAGTCGCCGCCCACTGCTTCGCACCACAGCAGTGCCAGGACCGCCCTGATCCTCTTGCCCTTCGATATAGCGTCTATGGCAGCTTTGTCAAGCTCGGTTTTGCCTTTTCCATATCTGGAGAGTATCTCACTGTCGATGCAATCAGCGTACTCGCCCAGCCAGGTCGGTAACGTGAGAGAGAAGGCTTCATTCGTCATAATGGTTGGCGCTTAACCCGCGCCTTTTCCATACAAAAAGTGATCTATTTTTCATTAAACGATGACGGAAGCATTCGCTTTATTCGGGCGTGATCAAAATCCGAGACTACAACTCACGTTAAGAAAAAAAGTCAAAAGGGCAGAGTGAAAGCTACTTCTTGTTTAGCTTCCAAGAAAGCTCGGAAGCTAACTGCTCTCTTGTCTTTCCAGCCGTGTCTATTCCTTCATTCTGGCATGCAACGATTAATGGATCCAATGCCTGCGCTGTCTGTACCGGCGCGGTTGCAGGAATTGGGGGGCTCTGCGGCATGACCGGCTGAGGCCTCGGCGCTTGCGGCACGCCTTGGGGAGTAGCTGCTCCAGGAGCCGTCATTATCTCCGTCGATATGCCTTTCCATCCGTTTTCGAATTCCTTCCTTGCTTGACCTAAAGATCTCGCAAATTGAGGAATTTTGCTGCTGCCGAAAAGGAAAATGACTACAGCTATGATGAGTACCCATACGACTGGGTCATCAAGTGCCATACTGTATTTTTCGCCGATGGTCACTTGCACGTTCCTTCTATATTAACTCTAGCCCTCGCGAATGAGATTCCCGAGCACGGAAGGTTCGATTAGCGTATATTGAGGCGGTGAGGATCTCGGGCACGATGGCCGCCTTTGTTGAGGGAAGCGTCTCGCTCGTGACTGGATCCAATTCAGGGATCGGATTTATTGTTGCGAAGGAAATGGCCAGAATGGGATCCTCGGTGACGATGGTGTGCAGGGACGAAGCAAATGGTACAATTGCACGGGACGAAATAATCAAAGCTTTAGGTAATCAAAAGACGGAATTGATGATTGCAGATCTCGCATCTCTAGAATCAGTCAGAAAACTTGCGGAGAATTTCAAACAAAAGCACGACAAATTGAATGTCCTTGTCAACAATGCTGGCCTGATAATGGGGAAGCGGGTGATAACCGTTGATGGTCTGGAAACAACTTTCGAAGTTAACTATCTGTCGCACTTTTTGCTGACGAACCTACTCTTGGATACTATGAAAACCTCCGCACCCTCGCGCATTGTCAACGTTACCTCTGACGCTCATTACAATGGAAGGATGGATTTTGACGATCTTCAGGAAGAAAAGGGATACTCGGCAATGAAATCCTACAGCCAGTCAAAGCTCGCGCAGGTATTGTTCACGCACGAACTTTCGGAGAAGTTGAAAGGCTCTGGAGTTACCGTAAATTGCGTGCACCCCGGCGTAGTTAGGACACACTGGGGAGACGAGGCAGGAGCTCTCGCCCTAGGAATCAAATTGGCAAGGCCTTTCATGCTGAGCCCGGAAAAAGGGGCCCAAACGCCGCTTTACGTTGCCACCTCGCCAGATCTCGATGGTGTCACCGGCAAGTTCTTTGCCCAAAAGAAGGAGAAAGAATCATCCAAGGAATCGTACAGCGGCGACGAAGCGAAAAGACTGTGGGATTTAAGTTTGAAACTTTCGGGGCTTCAGTGACTATCCCACAGATATCGCTCGTTATTAGCCTACTATCTTGGAGATCTCTTTTGCCAGTCCGTTCTCTACGTGTACTGTCCAGAGTGCTTCGGGTACATCCACCAAAATAAACAATGTTGAGAGAAGGATAATTTCCACAGCGGCGACGGCGATGTTTTGAACCCATTTGCCAATGCCGATGTGAATCGTAAAGTCGTCAGGTGAGCCGGTTATTAGGATCGTAAAGGCTCTGTCAGCCAGAATGATGTCTCGCAAAATTCCAGCTTTCTGTGCTTGGATAATCTGTCCCAGAGGAGCTGCCCTCGTCTGGACCTTATATCCATCAGTTTGAAGCTGCTGAGCTATTGCCTGTGAAAGCTGTCCCAAATCCTTGCTCTTGCCTTGATACCGCATAACTTTTTCGAGAACCATTTTCTCTTCAGCGACCACAACCTGATGAAGGTAGTTAAGCCTTGCCGAATTGGGTTCTAGGCTTGCTCGCTGCCTCTGGCTTTGCTTATCGATAGAAGTCCCTTTAGCAAAATCTTGTGCTTTTCTTCGTCAATGTCCATCGATTGGAGCAAAAGCTTCAGGGCCGGATCTAGACCCCGCAATTTGATTGGTTCTTCGGTAGCGCTTTCCTCTCCCCTGATCATCGCTTCAATTTGTGCAATATCTTCCTGCAGCATTCTTCGGTTGATCTTTCGCTTCTCATCATTTTTGGGAAGGCTCAAAATGAACGAAACGATTTCTGCGTGACGTATGCTGTCAGAAGCTATCTGTCTGTAAATGCTTCTTGAAACCTCATCTGTCGTGCCAACGGCGAGAGCCATGTTTCGCTGCGCGGCAAGTTGTTCTTCCTGCAACCTGCCGATCAGGGTGTCCGTTATCGAGTCGGAGTTATCGCTCTGAGACTTGACGTGAGCGGGAGATCCAATTTTTTCGGATTGTGGTGAGGAGACGATCCGCATTATTCGGTACGCGGCGTCAAGTATAAGCGGGAAAGTGTCGCCTTGGGGCTCTTTGTCCTCGCTCTTTGAAGTCCTTTTCGGGCCGATTCGCTCCATCAGGTTATCGATCACAAGACGGGCGTTCCGATCGGATTCAATTATTTTCGAAAGCTCTCTGCCTCTTCGATCTTTCGAGTAGAGCGTTACGGCTGCGGGACTGGTTCCGAGTATTTCTGCAATGACCTTCTGCGAATATCCAACATTAACCAGCTCTCTTGCAAGAACGGCCCTGACTCCGCTCAGAACGTTGTCGATTCCCGATGATTGTACCACGAGACTCACGCCATGAATTCAGAAAGGGCGAAACATTAATCTTCCTTTCCGCACTTGATGCTACCTTGTCGAGTTACGGTGTCAATTTGCCAGGAAACAATTGACATTGTAAATCATAAAATATGAGGTTTGTCATAGTCATTGGAGTGGCAATCGGCTGCATCCCGTATGCGATCCCTGCCGATGTTGAAAATGATTTTTAGAGTGTCAGACCGCAGGATTCAAAGCTTCACGTAAATAGGAGTATTTGTTGGGTTCCTACTGGGCTTTCTAGTGAACCTAGTATGAAGAATCCTTTTACTATTTTTTCTTCCAAGCCGTAGAACGTTTTCGAAAGGCCTCAAGATCCTCTTCTGTTTGCGCACAGTGTTTGTAGTGGATGATGATCTCCCTCAGCGCTTCTTCGATGGGGGTCGGAGCTCCAGGAACTTGCGCGTCAAGCTGCGTCCTAATTTCTACGAGAGGTTGCCAAATGTCAGCAGGAATCTGAAGTGGAACGCTTCCCTTGCTTGCTTTCATGCAGCATTCGCGGATAGCCTTGGATTTAAAGATCAAATTCTGCGGCACTCGTGGAGTGCTTATTTATCCCTAAGGAAGCAAGTAAATTCATGAGTTCAACCAAAAATTTGTTCCCCCTGAATAAGATACTCGTATCAACCGATGGCTCCGAGAACGCAAATCGCGCTCTTGACGCGGCGCTAACTTTGGCGAAGCAAAACGAGTCGGAGCTTGTGATCGTGAATGTTGTGTCCGAGACTGTTCCAACTCAGTATTCGCCAATTGGAATAAACACTCCAACTGTAAACTATGACGATTATTTCAAAGCAATCGAGCAGGCCGGAGGAAGGATTGTGGATCAAGCGGTGAAGAAAGCAGAAAGCAAAGGTGTAAAGGTGAAGGGCGAAGTCCTGCGGGCGATGTCTTCCACAGTCGAATCGATAGTCAACGCTTCCAATGAAGAACATGTTGATCTAATCGTGATGGGAACAAGAGGCTTGGGTGGATTCAAGAAACTTGTACTAGGCAGCGTTTCAAGCGGCGTAGTTTCTCACGCCCACTGCTCCGTTATGATAGTGAGGTAGTTTCACTTCTTGGAGATTTAGCGCTCCACCAATTTTAGCCGCAGCTGGTTATCCCGAGCTCAGTCTTTCGCAGCATCAACTCTCCTACCGCCTTTGATCGTTACGACAAACGTAGAATCACTCTGCTCTTTCTCGACGATTATGTTGCTGTAATCCTTCTGCAAGAGTGTAAACTTGTATTTTTGTGGGCTCGCTCGTCGCAACCTGATTTCAGCTGCCATTCTGTCTATCAGACGTTGGTTCACTTGCTTTACGTGCTTGCGCTGCTTTGAGATTTCACCCGAGTGTTCATTGTAGCAAGCGATTACCATGCGATTGAGCTTCCTGTCCAGGTAAAAATACGAACCGAAGCCGGCCATATACGCTGCGATGAAGATTATCGCGAAGACAAAAGCCCCGTACTTTCCTAGCGAATCTAGGGCCCCCAGAGCTGAACCGATGATGTAAATTGTGAAAACTATCAAGCCTATGAACATCAGCACCTGTTTCAGGACTCCTAGAATCTTCGAGAGCCTGTTTATTTCCGGTGACATTGATGGAATTCGCGCAATGTCCCAGACATCACTTTCGACTTCTTTCCAGGCAGTAGTTATGTCGTGGTCGTCGGGATATTTGCTAGCAATTTTTCTCAGCCGCAGAGGATCGACTGGTGACATTGCCGAATAGGCGTCAAGCCACATCACGAGTTTTGACAAATCTCCCAGGCTGACAGATTTTATTTTTGCCACTCTGTTCACAACTTGATTATCTTGCCCTAGGAGTAGCGATTAGCTCTCTGAGGCCCTCGTAATCTTGTCTGTCTGCCAATCCTTTCGGTTTTTTGCCTTTTACAAATCTGACCACATTGTCAAGTGCGTGGTCCAGAGCAGACTCGTATTCTTCAGGAACAAACCCTGAGCAGTGAGGTGTTCCTACAAAGTTTGCGAGCTCCAAAAATGGGAAATCCGGAGTGAATGGTTTGTTAGGAGTAGGGAAACGCCACCAGACGTCCAGCCCGCACTTGAACTGGGGGTTTTGCGACAAATGGTTGTAAAGAGCCTCCTGGACGATCAGGTGACCACGTGCGACATTTATGAGGATGCAGGTCTTCTTCATGAGCGAAAGTTTCTCACCGTCGATAATGTGCAATGTCTTTAGAGTCAGCGGTAGGGAAAGAACGATAACATCCGAACTTCTCAGTACTTCATCCACTTTTCCCAAGGCAAAGGTCTTGTCAAAGTTTGGCACGGCTTTTCCGGAAGTGTTTACGCCGAGAGTTTTCATCCCAACGCTTCTCGATAGCTTTGCAACCGCCTGGCCGATGCCGCCGGCACCTACCACGCCGAGGGTTTTGCCCTTTAGAAGTATAGAATCATGGACATCAACTATACCGCTCCTTAACTTGCTGTTTCTGACTCCCAGATCTTTTGCAAGGTAGAGAATCATTCCAAGGGTGTGCTCTGCCATTGGCTCAGAGTACGCGCCGACGTTTCCGCAGACTGTTACGTTCATAGGTATTTGCTGGAAGTCGATATTGTCCACTCCTGCCCTATGACTCTGCACTAGTCGCAGCTTGGGCATTTTCGAAATTTTCTCAGCGTTAAGCCATACCTGCGCGGAGGGCACGACGGTGTCAAGCAGCATAATTTCGACATCAGCCAACTCTGAGTCGTTGATATCCTCGATACTTCTTAGAGCAAAGGTTTTGCCGAGGCCCTTCGCCAAATGCTTCTGGTTTTTAGTGGAAAACCGGCAATTTGAGAGCAAGATTTTTTTCCGCATCTTGAATTCCTACTTTTCCTCAGGCAGATATTCGAGTAATCTCTTCGCCGCGTTTTTTGTATCTTCTTCGGATTTGAATTCCCAGATCAACAGTTTCTGTTTCGGTCCGGGTCTGAAGCCCAGTTCTCTTGGGTCGTCCATCTTCGTGACAATGGTTCCGCTCGTGATCTGTCCGATGTACTCATCATGATAAGATGCTTCAACTGGGTCTTTTCTCAAGTAGAGCACAACTTGGACGGGTTTTTGAGATTTTCTCAAGAAAATGAGATCGTAACCTGTTGCGATGAGTATGAAAATTATCAGCGCAATATACCCTCCAGGAGGAGCAAGAATCGCGAAAACTACACCCAAGCAAACGAGCGAAAGGGCGATCAAATGAATTTGCTTCATAGAAGTGTTTCGTGGTCCCTGAAATTCCACGACTTCTGGATATTCTGAAAAATCCTTTCGCTGTGACATTTCCAAAACGCGCCCTATTTCTCTTCGTCCCGTGAAATGAAACGCAGAAGATCGAGTTGATCAGTTGCAGGCAAGTAGTGATGATTTTCTCCGAGGAGAATAACTAAATGTCGAGCTATGGTAAATTCTTTTGGTCAGCCAGCCTGTTCGAATTGGAATCAAAGAGCTATCTTTATTGACTATTCGTTTTTTCCGAGTCTCGATGCGAACGCAAGTACTCTCGGAAATCCAATCAAAGATACTCCTCGCTCTCATGCTGCATGCTAAATCCTCTTCGGGAGAGATTCTGAAGGAAGTCGGTATAAGCGGCTCAACATGGAATAAGGAGAAAATGCAGCTGCAAAATAGCGGATTGATCGAAGGGCAAACGACGCGAGGACTGACCGAAAACGGCGTGGTCAGAAAAACAGAGTTCAAGCTTACAGGAAAGGGAAAGAGCATCGCCCAGTACCTCCTTTCGATATCTTCGCTGATCGGAGGGGAACCTATCCAGAATGAAGGAATGGAAAAAGTTCTAGAACTGACGGTAAAGTCTTAGGGCGCTTTCGCCTAGAACGTGATCTTTGCCAAGACTACTAGGCCGACGAACTCCATACCAGAAATTGCAGATAGCGCCGGAAGAGCTCCCGAGCCGAACAGATGGGACATCGAAACATACGCGGCAACTGTTGTGAGGTTTTGCGCGAGAAGGAAGGTAGCAAAAACCACCAATCCTACCGAATGAGCCGCTTTGGACTTTAGCGCGATCTTCCCGTACATCGAGAGAAGAATAACGAGCACCACTACATTCAGGACCGCAAAAACTACGGCGATCTCCATCATCGGAAACAATAGTGTTCTCTTTGAGAACAGTTTGCAGCATGCGCTTTAACTCTTTTTCAAAATTTTGTAAACCGAGCTTTTCAAGAATTAAATAGGAAATTGAGAAGCGAAACCTCAATGCCCGATGATCCCGAATTGCGGCGACTCCTCTGGTATCTTCTCGGCGGCACAAGGGGCGGAGAAAATCGGGCTAAGATAATTTACGAGCTGAAAAACCGACCGAGCAATTTGAACCAGCTTGCAAAGAGACTTGGGGTCGAGTACAGGTCGATACAGCACCACATCGAAGTTCTGAAGAAGAACTCTCTTGTTACTTCTCAAGGTGAAAGGTACGGTTTGACTTATTTTCTGAACCCTTGGCTCGAGTCTCACTATGACCTCTTCCTTGAGATTGTAAAGTCCTTGAATCTCAAACTGGAGTCTGAATCTGGAACAAATTTGTAAGAGAGTATGGAATCAAGACATATACAAAGCGTGTTGATATGGAAGAATTGTCAATTTGAAAAGTTCTGCTTTTGCCCCATTTTGGAAAGGTTGCGTAGCTGGCATTGTCTCGCTCGGTTTCCTGTTCGTTCTGCGCATCGGGCAGATTGCTCCATTTCCGCCCGAGTCCGCACTCGAGGCTTTCCTCAAAATTATCCCGGAAACGGTGC
Source organism: Nitrososphaerales archaeon (assembly GCA_030038075.1). Lineage (GTDB taxonomy): Archaea > Thermoproteota > Nitrososphaeria > Nitrososphaerales > CADDZS01 > DATLTL01. The sequence goes on from JASHPO010000153.1 coordinate 25,590, forward strand.
AGGAGCCTTCGATACAGGCGCTCGGAGACTTTGCGGGAGAGTCCGGACTCATCATCGCGACGCTCATAGCTATACTGGTCTACGGGGCTTTTGGGGTTCTCTTTGAAAAATGGTACGCCCCCAAGATATCATCAAAATCAATTTCGAAGCTGGAAAAATTTCTAATTTATTCCATCGTGCCATTTCTGTTTTTTGGGCTCATCGTCCTCCCCATCTGCGGAGATTCAGTTTTCGGAATTTCTTCGGATTTCGCGAACTCATCGAGCGTCTTCCTGTTTCCTCTTGCCTTGCTTTTTGGAAACATGATCTATTGCCTTGTTCTCGACTGGCAGTACGGCGCGACCAAATTATTCGCAAAGGTGCCGGCAAGCAGGAAGGAAACGATCTCGGCTTCGCGCAGATCTTTCATGGAAAATGGTGTTCTAGCTCTGGGTGCGCTCGCGTTCCTGGCTGCAGGAATCAACGGACTCCTGACATCTCCATCTCCCCCTGAATCTTCCAGCGCGCCGCAAGGTACTCCGATCAACCTGGCAAATGCCCCTTCAATATTCGAAGATCCTAGACTCTCGGGGCTGGTTGACTCCGAGGTAACATCGAACGGCAATTTCTATGAGGTTGACATCGACACTTTTGGGCCTCCTTCGGTCGATGCGTCGACGTGGTCGCTGCAGGTCACCGGACTGGTTCAAAACCCGAAGACCTATGCCCTTTCCGACTTGCAGAACCTACCTAAAACAACGGAGTACAATACCTTTGAATGCGTGAGCAACGACGTGAACGGAAATCTGATCGGCAACGCCGAATGGGGCGGAGTGAGCCTCTCAGATCTCTTCAACGATATGGGGGGCGTCTCCGAGGGAGCGGACACTGTTATTTTCTATTCCGTTGACGGTTACAGTGTGGGAATTCCAATAGAGAAGGCCCTGGAGTCGGACAGCATGATCGCTTATGAGATGAACTCGGTCTCGCTGCCGCAAAATCACGGATTCCCACTTCGAGCGGTCATTCCAGGTCTATACGGAATGATGAGCGCCAAGTGGATCAGAAAAATCCAGGTAATCGATACAACATACCTCGGCTACTGGCAGACCCGCGGATGGAGCGATAGCGGAGAGGTGCAGACTCTGGCTTTCATCACTGTTCCGGGGGACGGAAGTTCCGAGAGCCTTTCTGATTACAACGGCACGGTTCTCGTCGGAGGTTATGCCTACGCCGGCGATAGGGGAATATCAAGCGTCGAGGTTAGCACTGACAGCGGCAAGACATGGCAGCAGGCAGTACTCAAACCTGCGATCTCAAATGACACTTGGACACTCTGGGCCTTCGAGTGGGCAACTACCAACACAGGAATTGTGAATGTTTATGCGAGGGCGACCGACGGAACGGGAGCAATCCAAACTTCGAGTGAAACGAGCAACTTTCCTAACGGCGCCACGGGCTACGCTTCGATCATGGTCAAAGTGACAAAGTAAGCTGCGAATTGCGTTCGAAAATCGTCTCGCAAGCAAATCAACCATTTCGTACTGGTTATGAGTTGGTTCTCTTAGCATAATCTCGCAGAGAATACTTTTATGGACTCGACTTTCGAAAGTCTGAAAGGCGTAGCAAATGTCAGGTCTCAGTTTGAAGGGCGCGCAGGAAATAATTGAAGGTGCAATCGCGAAGGCAAACCAGCTCGGGATAAAGATTACGGTGGCCGTAGTCGATGGATCGGGTCATCTGTTGCAGCTCACAAGAATGGACGGTGCGGGTTGGGGAGGTATTGATCTTCTCGTGGGAAAAGCCTACACGGCGGTTGCCTTCCGGGCCGATACCGAAATGACAGCGAGGTGGATGGGAGCAGACGCGCCGCAGGCGATGGCAGCGGTCGAAGCCTCACATGGAAAGATAGTTCCCGCGAAGGGAGGTCTTGTGATTAAAGAAGGCAACGATGTCATCGGTGGAATAGGTGTTGGTGGCGGTAGGGGCGAGGAAGACCTTGAATGCGCAAGGGCGGGACTCGAGCGTTACACGTCTTCAAAGAAATGAAGGCCGAACTGCGATCTTAATCTTCCGCGGAATTCAATCTTCTCTTTACGACCAGTAAAGAGCCGAGAGCTATTATCAGGGCACCAACGGAGAGAGTTGCGAGTATAACAAAGAGAGAAGAGTATCCTTCCGCCGAATTTATCCCAGTCGGAGCGAAGACAAATAGCAACTTCTCGCTTGAGTTTGTAGAACTCTGAACAAGCGTCGCTTCCGCGCTGATCGGCAATTGCGTCTGTGTGGTCTGAGACACTGAGGTGGTCGCCGCGGTCGCAACATTCGAGGTAGCCGAAATGATCGAGGATAGCTCGGTAACGTTTGGAGAAAGACTGTTGACTGAAGCGGATGTGACAGAGTTCACAGATTGAGCAGTGTTTTGTGCGCCAGTAATAGCAGTCTGTATAGTGGTTGTCGTAACCTCTGTGGTCGTCGAAAGCACAGTTTTCGAAGTTGCACTTGTCGCAGAAGGTTTCGCAATAGGAGACTCGATGATTGTCGGCCAAGAGAGTGCAACCAGAAGTACGAGAGCAGACACCATTCCCAGCCCGGCACTCACCGAATGTTTGTCGAGAAATCTCAGCATTCGGGCATTATGGTTGAACCTTCTACATAGTTCTAGTCATCAGAACAGCATAAGGGACGACCTGTTAGCGCTCATTGAATTCCTAGAAAGTTCAGGTCAGGTCTAGAAAGCATAAATAGCAAATCTCTGAGCTCGGGTCCACGAGACTCAATGGCAAAAGATAGAGCTATTGGAGCGGCACTTGTTGCGGGCGCTGTGATCGGGGTAATAATTTACGGTTTATTGATGTTTTACTTCGGTTACAATAGCAAAGTAACTTTGTACACCCTAGAGATCACAGCATTTGTGGCGGTTCTTGCGATTCTCGCGATCCTTGGCTGGATAGGTTATGTGATGGCGACGACACCTCCGCCAATGCCTTTGGAGCCAGAGGCAACGCCTGCAACGGAGAGTACTACTCCACAGCAGACTGCGCAAGAAAAGAAGCCATAACCTTACAGATCTGCGATACTCGAAAGAGAAATCGCAAGCGCCTTTTATACCATCGATCTGATGCGATAACAGAAAATTTTTGGTACTGCTCTGGATAGACGCGCTTACCCCAAAACAGGTTCTTTTTACAAAGGCCTTAGTCGAGCGTGCGCCGTCCAAAGTAAAGTGCATAGTAACAACAAGGGACTACTCAGAACTGAACCAGTTCATCTCACAAATTGATCTTAAGCATACCAGAATGGGAAGACACGGCGGCGGACAATTAGAAGACAAATTACGTGCGAGTGTGGAACGCGAGAAGCTGTTGATTCAATTCGCTTCTCACTCTAGCTTTGACTATTCTCTCTCTTTCCTCTCGCCGGAAGCTGCAAGGGTCAGTTTCGGGCTGGGTTTGACACACTATTTGTGCAGCGATTCGCCGCACGCCAACGCTCCATCGCGGCTAGCAGTTCCGCTATCAAAAGAAATTTTCACGCCTTTTCCGATCCATAATGAACTCTGGACCAGGTACGGCATCAGGCAAAGCAGCGTAATCAAGTATCACGCGCTTGATCCCTGGGCCTGGCTCAAATATTCAAAGGTAAGGACGACACGCAAAGTGTACGGCCGGGTACTTATCAGGCTCGAGGAGTGGTTTGCCTCTTATTTCAAAAGAAATATGGGACTGTCTGATTCTCTTTCAAAACTCGTTGCGGGAATCAAACAGGTGGGCGATTTTGAGATAACGTTAGTTCCGAGGTATGATGATCAGAGGGCCTGGGCGGCAAAGAAATTCGGAAAGACATGCATAGTCCCAAAGACCACTATAGACGGCGCGGAAGCCGTAGCGGCGACCGACTTGCTCGTGGGCGGCGGTGCGACAATGACGCAGGAAGCGGCGCTGCTGGGAGTGCCTAACATCTCGTACTTCCCCTCCGCGAAGCTGGACGTGTTTTCTGATTATTATTTTCCCAAGAAAATGTCCGTTAAAGCCTCGACTCAAACTCAACTATTGAATTCAACATTCACACTCCTGAAGAGGATTGACGATGCGAAGACGGAATTCATGGACAGGGCAGAGAAGGAAACGCGGACTTTTGAAGATCCGGTAAAATTTGTCTTCGAGAAACTGTTGAACCGAAGCTGAATTACGAACCACTTGCTAGTCCTAGATCTAATTTCCACGACGATAGCTACTCTCTCGTTCCTGGGGGCAGGATCCTTCCTTGTTTACCTTGTCGCGACTGAAAAAAATGCGCCGAGGTTCGCCGAATCGCTTGTGAAAATTGACGCGTCCGATTTCAATCTGCTAGTCTCGGTCATTATACCTGCCCGAAACGAAGAACAGACAATAGAGGATTGCCTGAAATCCATGGCGGGCCAGACTCACAAGAATCTTGAAATCTTGGTCGTAGACGACTCCTCAACCGACAATACATGCAACGTCGTGAGATCGTTTTCAGAAACCAATAAGAATATCAAATTATTGCAGGCGGGCGCAAAACCGCGGGGCTGGGTGGGAAAAGGGTGGGCCTGCTGGAAAGGATACGAGGCCTCGCGGGGTGAGTTTTTGCTGTTTGTGGATGCCGATTCCGTCCTCGCGGCGGCTGCGATCGAGTCCAGTTTGAAGTACGCTTTGGAGAAGGGGATCGAAATGTTCTCCTTGTCACCAAGCATTCAGATGAAAGGAGTCTTTGCGAAGGCAGTTTTGCCAATGGTGACTGGAGCTATCAACCTTCTGTACCCGATGCAAAAGGTCAACGACAAGAATAGCCACCGAGCTTACGTGTTCGGAACCTTCGTGCTCGTGAAGAGATCTGTCTACACCGCTATCGGCGGACACGAAAAAGTCAGGGAAGAAATTGTTGAGGACGCCGCGATCGCCCGACTGGCAAAGAGCGCAGGCTACAATTTGAGAGTGGAAAGAGGACCTCAATTTGTCTCCTCGCAGTGGGAAAGCGATCCTCGGGATATCTATCAGGGACTGGAAAGGGTGACTTCGACATCTGTCAGGAGCTTTGGTCTGATTTCCATTCTGAATGCAGTCCTTCTTTTCTTCATCACGTTGTATCCTATCATTTTTGTCATCGTGTACGCCGCGATTCGCACTTCGAACGCCTTGCTTATTGGTTTCATCGCTTCCGTTTTGAGCATCTTGATTTTCCTCATTCTCGACGGTTTTGAGACCAAAACAATAAGCGGGAAGATCAGCTTGTCCGCCTGCCTCTATCCAATCGGAAGTATATTCTTCATAGCTGCGATAGTGAGCACGTCTATCAAAGTCTCCCGCGGCTCCAAGATTATGTGGAAGGGCCAAGGCTATGTCCAGCCGGCAAGAAAACGCAACGCAGATAAATTCCAGTTACGTTCTGATTTTAGATGAGCAAAGAAGAAACGGCGCCGAAGGAACCGGAATTGACCAAAGATGAGCGGGAGCTCATTCTCAAAGCTTTATCGTACTATCAGATCCACTTGTTCGACCAGATGAGCAGATCGGATATTCCTGATGCAGCTCTGGATGTTGACTACAAGAAAACAGCAGCCGTGATTAAGAAGATCCACAAAGGGATAGAGTAGAACCTATTTTCGCTAATGACCCAACAAGTCTCATCTCAAGCCAACAGTGTCAGGGCAAGGAAAGTCTTAGCTCTAATCGAGAATTCGGTATCGAACAAAACAGCACTCGCAAACATTAGGGACAAGGCGGAAGACCCTTTTCGAATCCTGATTTCTACTATTCTTTCTGCAAGAACAAGAGACCAGGTGACCGAAAAAGTATCCGATATGCTGTTCTCAAAATATCCTGACGCGGACTCTCTCGCGAAAGCGAATTTTTCGTCCGTGGCAAAGATCGTGCGGCCGGTGAACTTTTACAAAGGCAAAACGAAAAAGATCATCGGCGCCTCAAAACTCATAGTCTCAAAGTACCGTGGCGTAGTTCCCAGGACCTATGAGGAACTCCTCGAACTTCCCGGCGTCGGAAGGAAAACGGCCGGATGCGTGCTGGTCTACGGATACAAAGTCTCCGCTATACCAGTCGATGTACACGTCCATAGGATCTCTAACAGGATCGGTCTTGTAAAGACGAAAAAGCCCGAAGACACCGAAATAGCATTGCGCGAATTGTACGATGAAAAGGATTGGCTCGCTGTGAACGAGCTGTTCGTCAGTTTCGGACAGACGATTTGTCTTCCGGTTAATCCCAGATGCGAGATATGTCCGGTAAACTTTCTGTGTAACTATTACGCGGCGAAAGTCAACTAGTTTCGTCTTTCTTTTCTTCTTGCTTTTGCGCTGCTGGCTTTGGAGTGCCTATTCTAGGTCTCGCGCTGATCGGCGTTCCGACCTGCGGTCTAGGAGTTCCAACCTGAGGCGCAGTGAGTGGAGAAGTTTTTGTTTCAGGTGCTGGCGAGTTCTGACTTCCAACCGGTGTTCCCACCGTCACCTTTGGAGCTCCTACCGGGGTTCCAACGCTCGGACGAGGAGTTCCTACTGTCGGTCTAGGTGTTCCCACAGAAGGTCTGGGAGTGCCGACCGTTGGTTTAGCAGTCGTTGACGCAGCTGCGGGGGCAGCTGGCTTTTGTGCTTGGGGTTCCTCCTGGATCTTGTCGAGATGCTCTGCCTTTTCGTCGCGCTCCTTGCTAGGTTCGCGTAGCCATGACAGCCCGTGGGAATACTTCTCCAGTTCCTCCGAAAGAAGCTCGATGTTCTCGTTTGTCTCAGCAATTCTTCTCTTCACGATCTCCTTTCTCAGCTCGCCAGAATGCGCGAACTCTGTGTAAAGATCATCGAGGTGCTTTTTCTCCAACTCAATGTTTTCGCGTACGTACTTCTCGTAGGGTGTCGTGTGAGCTGTTGTCTCAATTTGATCAGCGCCCAAGTAAGAATCAATTGGTGAAGTACTCGATTGCGTTTTTAACTCTAACTACGCCTCCTTCCTCCTTTCTAGGGGAGGAATCCCGATGATATTCGTCGTTCTCGCCATCTTTGTCCTAACTTATGCCCTCTTGATTTTCAGAAAAATCATCGGCAGGACGATTCCGATTTGGGGTTCCATGGCCTTGGGTGCCATACTAATGGTGGCGACTTTATCGATTTCGCCGATCAAAGCTTTCGACGCAATCAACTTTCAAATTATTGCTTTTCTATTCGGTATTCTAGTCATTACAGCGGGATTCGAAAAATCCGGGGTGATCGAATATCTGATACTGTCAGTATTCAAGAGGTCTAGAAACTTTGATCTACTGTTGCTTGGACTACTTTTTGGTGCAGGACTATTATCGGCGTTCCTTGTGAACGACGGAGTGGCGCTCTTGCTAACTCCTCTGGCTCTCGGAATCTCAACTAGACTCGGAGTGAGTACGAAGTCTTTGCTGATTCCTGTTGCTTTTGGGATAACGACGGGGAGCGCCTTCAGTCCAATTGGAAATCCTCAGAACCTATTGGTCGCCCTAAACAGTGGAATGTCAAGCCCCTTTGCACGTTTTGTGGGTTTCCTTCTTATCCCCTCGCTCGTCTCTTTACTTGCCATATTCGGCCTTTCGAAGATATTCTTCAAAAGCGACTATAATTCGGTGCGCAATTACTCTCAGATCAAAGTGTCTTTGCAAGATCCCTCGGAGGCTATCTCCGATCCGGCGCTTGCAAGGCTCTGCGTAGTCACTCTCGTTTTGATGATAATTTCGTTCATGGCTATCGAAATATTCCCTACTATGCAATCGCACGGAGTAACGTACGGAACCGTAGCGTCCTTTTTTGGAATCATAATACTCGTCCTCAGTCCGAGAAGGCCGTATCTTCTTGCAGAATTAAACTGGGGAATCTTGATCTTTTTTGCAGGAATGTTCGTCATCATGGCGGCGGTTTGGGACTCGAACGTAGGCTCGGCGCTTCTCTCGATCTTTCCTAAACCCGATGTAGCATTTCCCGTTGAATCAATCGGAGCAATCATGTTCAACTCCGTATTCTTGAGCCAGGTACTGAGCAATGTTCCCTTCGCGCAGCTTTACAGTTACGAAATGCACGCGCTGCTCTTTTCTAGCTCCAGCACGCGGGAGTGGCTTTCGCTCGCTTCGGGAAGCACTCTTGCGGGAAATCTGACCCTCCTGGGAGCGGTCAGCAACGTGATAATTTTACATTCTGCAGAAGCGAGGGGATCGAAGGCTTTCTCCTTTTTCGAGTTTCTGAAATACGGATCTGTGATAACCCTAGTTACGGTTGCGATATTCTTTGTTTTCCTGATAGTGCTTTAAGAAACCATTATTCCCATTTCTCTCGCAACCTTGGAAATATTCGCAATCCTCTTTTCGAGCTTCGGATGAGTCGAGAACATCTCTGTCCAAGAGCTACCCTTGAGAGGATTAACAATCCACAGTGAAGATGTCGAAGGCGAAGGCGCGTTCTGCTGCTTCCATTGAGACGCACTAGCTCTGGCGGAAATCTTTCTCAGCGCGTTGATGAGTTCTTGGGGCTTTTGCGTCAGTCTCGCGCCTTCTTCATCGGCGAAACTCTCCCTGCTTCTCGAAATTCCTAGCTGGATCAGCATCGCGCCGATCGGAATTAAGATAGCCGCGATTATCAAAAGGTAGATCCCATTGTTGTTTTTCCTACCGGTTCCCCCGAAGAAGCTGTTCCATAGAACCATCTGGCCGAGAAATGATATAGTTCCAGCAATCGTTGCTGCGATGCTTGCAACTAGGACATCTCTGTGAGTCACGTGACTGATCTCGTGCCCTATCACCGCTTCTAGTTCGCCGGGCGTAAGAGTTCTGAGGATTCCGGTTGTCGCGGCGACCACTGCTTTGTCGGGACCCCTGCCAGTCGCAAACGCGTTAGGCTGAGGCGAGTCAACGATTCCAACTCGCGGCATTGGGATATTCGCACGCTGAGCCACGTTTCGCACGATTGAATATAGCTGCGGGTTCTCCTGTTCTTTGATTAGCTTGGTGTGCGTTGACCACAGAACGAATTTGTCGCTCCAAGCGTACGAGGCAAAATTGATCACCGCGGCAAATATGAGACCCAGAAGCATGAAGCCCAGTGGATCGCCTAAGAAGAGCCCGACGACGAAACCAAACAGCATCAGCAGCAGAGTCAGCGTTGTGAATAGCAACATTGTTCTTGCGAGCATTGGGAATCAGCCGGAACAAGACATGTTGGCGAACAAAGATATAATGATAACTGAAATCTCCACCAATTTAATTAGAGGCTGGGCAGATCGTATATCACTTGAAAGCGTTCGTGGATTCGGCCATCATCGAATCTCTTTCCAGTTTTGTCAGGAATCTGAATGACGAAGATGACGCTCTCGTTGTAGTCGAGGGACTACGCGACGCTAAAGCCTTGCGAAATTCTGGCTTTGTAGGCGAGATCTTCATGCTGTGCCATCGCTCGAACATAACGAAACTGGAAGAGCGCGCCTCCAAATTCAGAAAGACGATACTTCTCCTCGACAACGACAGTGAAGGGAGAAAGTTGACCGAACGGACCAGGCGGATACTGAACGGAAGAGTAAGACTAGATACGTTCTACCAGAGGAAACTCTTGCCTGCGAGCAAGGGAAAGATCAGACACGTCGAGGAGCTTGCTCCTTTTGCCGACCGCGTAGCCAAGAACGTAGCCGGTTTCTAACCATAGCCCGGATAGGATTCCCTCAGAAGCTTCTTGATCTCGGAGGACAGTTTTTCATCAAGCTGCTTCTGGTTCGGGGAAACGCCCAGTATTTTCCTGTTAGAGAATAGAACCGGTCCCTCAGCGTAACTTCCCCCGAAGACTGGAGCAACCGGGTTCAACGACCCCAGCATCTGCTCAAACTTCGCCCTCGGAGAGTCAGGTTCCTCGGAGATTTCCTTGAACAATTTCAGAATGATATCAGGCTCGATTTTTCTGTAGCCGTACGACGGAATGTTTTCGTACGGCGTCGCTTTTGGCGCGTCCACCTTCGCTCCCAGCACAATGGGAGCGGGTTTGAACACAGAGTCCAGTTTGAGCTGCCAAGACTCATTTGGTCCCGAGAGCATGCCGTCGAAAAAATTGTCCCTCGGCGACGGACCGATCATGAAATTCCAACCGGCGGGATTTTTTGAATACTGTGAGAGCAGGTGGCGAAAGAGAGCGTTCCCGCGCATTATTTCCATTTAAAATGACTACTCAATAATCGCATAATAACGTTGTGTATCGCCGAAAAACAATATAACGCCTCTCGATGAAAGTTGCGGTATCTGCTTGGCCGCTGTGGTGCAGACTGCAGTAGGGTAAATGGACTTTCTTACTTCGGGCGCAGTTTGGTTAGCATAGGAGGCTGTGGTTCTCGAAAGAGAACGGATACCTCTCGATCGTGGGTTCAAATCCCACCGGCGGCCCCTTAGTCCATGCCTACAAATCCTACACTTTTACATGACATGAACAAGGAAGCAAACGGAAGAAAGGACCACCCATCACCACGAGAAAAGACTCAAAGAAGAACTACGTTGCCTTCAATTCGACAGTGAGATACCTCTAGAGGACTCGGAACTGATCTCCAAGTACGTCACATTCTTGGAAGCCCAGGGACTCTCCTACGGGCGGCTTGCCAAGGCGGCATATCAGCTACGAATGCTGCGAAAGCACGCAACTACTGGATTCGTCGCATCGAAGAGAGATGAAAGGAGAGGAGGAACCGAGGTTACCAAAAACCGAATGAGAGTGACGCCACCGACGTAGCGACTATTATGACCACCGCCAGCACAACAAGAGCAACTTTCTCCCACGGCATGCTAACGCAACTTGGGACTCAAAAAATAGAAACCAAGCCAAGTATTTCATGGTATTGGCGTGAATTGCTCTAAATCTATATATTTTGATCTTTTAGAATTATTGGCACAATTCTGTTCGCCAGCGTCGGAAACTACAGGCCCCTTACATTAGCAATTTCTTTAGATATGAGCAAGAAATAGAGCATAGTGACGGGGAAGGCTCGTGACTAGGAATGCCTATCTTCTGCTCTTTCTTGTGATTTTCACCGTAGCACTCTTCATCATCTCATTTTGGAGCGGCGTTTTCGTCCTATTTGTGGAGATTATAGCTGCAGCATTCTACTTCCATCGTCCGCAATGCCCAAAGTGTGGAGCAAGAGGACAGATTGTCAATGCGGGTTCGCAAGAAGTCGGACGTGTGAATGCGTTTGATATTTTCGATAGGAAAGATACAACTTCCACCCGATATTTCGATAATCAAGGAAATCCCAGTACTGCTCGTTCTACGACATATCGACAAGAAAGAGCTCCGTCTATAAGAGTCACATACAGAACCTTTTACGAATGCAAAAATTGTCATAACAGGACCTACTCCGACTCCGTTAAGGTCTATGAAGACTTTAGCAGGTCCGGAAACGAAGTTACCAAAGAAATATACAACACGAAGGTGGTAGAGAGAGAAGTTCTAAAAGTCCCCTGCAAATATTGCCGCAGTCTCATTGATCCGGTGACCAATACATACTGTCCGAGCTGCGGCGGACGACTACTGTAACTATCTGCTCGGAGACGAAACCGGAGAATACAACGTCACTGCAAATGCTGCCTTCTCAGATCTATCGCAACAAATACCCAGTCTTCTCAGGTCATTCCAAAACTGCTCCGCGCACTCGTTTCCAAATCGGATCAACTTCTGTGGGAATTTGATGTGAATCACCTAGAGCTATCCATCCTTGTTTAGGGCAGTCCGCCTTGCAGTGCTCCGTGGGGCCTGAACTCACTGGCAAGAATCTTGTCCTCCATCTGGTCCCACTTTGCGCCCCACCGGCGGCTGCACATTGAATAGGATTAGATGGCGGGCAGGAATACTTTACTACCAGGAAACCGTCCTAATGAGTATGGTTAAAGAAGTTCTGGTAACCAGACGCGGCCAAACGACCATCCCTTTGGAAATCCGAAAAAAGCTTGGGATAAAAGAGGGATCCAGGCTTAAGGTCGAGAGTTCAGGTGACAAGGTAATCATGACAAAAGTTCCTTCCGTTTTTGATCTTGCTGGGACATCACGGCTAACCCGCGAACAAGCCTTCAAGCAACTGGACAAGATGCGAGAGGAAGACTGACGCTCTTCGAAACACGCTACTTTTGGGCTCTGTTCACTTCGAAGAACTCGAATACCACGAATCAGTTGAAAACACTCTACGAAAAACGAAGTCGCCCTTTGCCTCGTCGATCACCATTTACGAAATTTACAAACAGACTCTTGCCATTGAGGGCAAAACTGTCGCGGATTTAAGAGCTCGAACAATTGTTCGTGACTTTCATATCATAGATGTTGATGCCCAAATCTCGCAAACTGGGGCAGAAATCAGCATCCGATTAAGAATTCCAATGGCTGATTCGCTCATAATGGCATCCGCCAAGCGATTCAATTTTCCGTGTGTAACAGATGATCCGCACTTTTCTGAAGTCAAAAGAATATGGATTTGAATTCATTTACCTAAAGGAAAAACTAGGGGCCAAGTTGTAATTCCAGCTAATATCAGGAAAAAAAGCTTCGCGGGCCGAAAACCCCTTCTTATCAATAGCGTGCGTTCGAAGCAAATTTTCAGCTTCTGAAGAAAAAAGATAACCGAAGAGCACGATTTTCGGTGGCACAAATAAGGGTCGCAGAGATCTATGATCTTTCTTACTTCGGGCGCAGTTTGGTTAGCATAGGAGGCTGTGGTTCTCGAAAGAGAACGGATACCTCTCGATCGTGGGTTCAAATCCCACCGGACATCATAACTAGTGTTCATCTCGCGATTTCGATAACTTCAACGCGGGATTAGAAATCACCCAAAATTGAACGGCCTCCTTTTTATCACTCGCTTGGCTTGAACGGCACCAATTTTTCTTTCTTAAATTTCGGTGATCGGCTTGACGCTTTGCCAACTCCGTTATAAAGACAGTCGTTGGAGCTGCGATAGGATTGGTTTTACGTTGGAAATTAACAACCGGTTCTGGTAGCTAATCCCGCTTTTCGCGCTCACAGTACTTATGTTTTTGACGCTCGGAGTCAATGTAGCACTGGTTCAGATATTCGCAAGTCCTCACTTGACAATTTTGTTAAACATAATTTGCAAGAGGAAAGTAGAGTTCGCGGAAACCCGCATTCTAGAATCTGCCAGACTGACTCATCGCTGATTGTCTTCCCGTTGATTTTATTTTACACTCCTCGATTGCTTCCTTGAGCTTGGATAGAGAGCATGAGTTGAACGGATAACCCAGTACTTTTGGAGCTATCTGTGCGAATTCGGCTACGGTTGATCTTTCTTCCTCGGTGAATTTTGGATTTACCTTTCTGGGCTTCTTTGGTCTGATTGCAACTAGGCCTCTATCGTTGAACGTTCGAATTATCTCTCGCGTGGTACTCGCTCAGGAGAGTCATCCTCGATATTTCCTGCACGGTCATTCCCTGAGCTGAACAGAGGATAACCTGGCATCGCTTCATGAAGACAGGGTTGTCTCCGTGTCTGCGTGGTCAGATTCCTTGCGTTCAGACACATGGAGACGAGGAAGCGTGCAATGGTCATAAGCGAACGCCAAGCCTCTCCAATCTAGCTAAAAATGTTGGACGAACTGCTTGGTAGGGCACTAGCTAATGTAATGGAATTTGGTTAAACCTTGGACAGGAAAAAGAGACACTGGAGAATACTATGTTGGGATTTTGTTTCCGGCTAACGATCTCATTCCTCACAAAAAGCCTCTCCAATTCTGTATGAAATAAAACGATTGGACCTTACACTGCCGCATCTTCGTAAAACGCTTTGTCGGACACGTTCATTATGTTGATTTCGGTCAAAAATTGACACGAGTTCCGGTCAAAAGTATAAATCCTTGTGCAGCGCACTGCGCCACGTGTCCAGAACTGCCGTGAAAAGCAACACGACTATGAAATCGTTTCGGTTGGACTGCGATCTTGCCACTGCGCTTTCGAGATGTGCAGAAACAAGGCAGTTAACCGAAACCACGCTTGTTTCAAACATTCTGGAAGAGGCGATTAGATTCGAGCCGTTGGTACAAAATATAGGTGGCCTCGGGCTAAGCAAACCGGTCTTTACGAAAATACTTGCTCAGACAAATCTCGATGGTCTCGAGATTGCGGCTGCCGAGTGTGCACGAGAAAATGTTCCAGTGATATTTCATTTGCTAGAGCTAGAGAAGACAACGGCCTCTCTGGATTTCTTCCTGAAGAAAATACTCGAAGGCTGGGGGTGGTTTAAGGCTGATACTAAAATAAAGAACGGAAATTATACGGCTAAGATAGTCCACGATTATGGTCTGATGTGGTCCATATTTCTGAAATCCTATATGACCGACGCATTTGAATTAGTTATAAAAGAGCGCCCGCAATTCGAAGTGACGGATCGTACCGTAATATTGACGGTTCCGGAAATGCACACTCTATCCTGAGAACTGTTTTCAACGATACGAGCGGAAGGATAAATCGCTCATGCTTCGTTCAATCCGAATCAATATTCCTACGGATGACAAGTATTGCAATCAACAACGTAATACATAGTCCTGCTTTGTATTACCCAATTTTAAATAATTGTTTACGCTACGCTCTGCGTGCCTTGAACAAGATCATTTTGTCCACAATCATGATCGTAACTCTCCTAGCTTCTGGTTCCTCTTATTTACTCTCGTCAAATGCTTACGCTGCTTCAACCACCTCCCAAGGTTGCACAGTTGTGTCAATAGATAATCAGATTCAACTACAAAAGTCCGATTTCTCGGCCGTGCCCGCCTATCCACTTGCGGAATCGTCTAGCGCATATCTAAGTTTGTTACAGAATAGCTCTGTACAGTCTATAGGCGCAACCGGAATATGGAAGTTTGACATGAATACTTGTTCTGCCAGCTTAGCATCGATAAATGTAGTCTTTTCGTTTGTGAGCTCCACTGGTGTAAATCAATACCTTTACGTCGGAGAGAATGCGAATGCCAGCCAGGTATTGGGCTCTACACTTCAGACTGCAGTAGGAGCTACAAATAGTGTGACTTGGTCCGGATATGAATACTATGTGTCGAGCGGCGTGAATTATGTCGAAGCAGATTGGGGCCTTCCGTCTGCTTCCGCTCCTTCGACAGGGTGCTCAACAAATAATGAATGCATCCTACTTGATTGGACTGGTGGGTCTATAGGAGCAGGCGGAGCGAGTGGATTGGCTCAGGGTGGGTCTGGAGACACTGTAGTTTGTCCCAGCTCGAGCTGTACGAGCTACTATACAGACTACTTTGCATGGTACGAGTTCTACGGTGTTTCGTGTGGCCAACCTGGCTGTGGTGTCTCTGGGCTAGTTAATTGTACAGCTAATCAATTCATGACTGTTTCATCAGGCGACGATATCGAGAACTATATTGACTACACTCCTTCCAACAGTACAATGAATGAGTATGTTAATGATTTGACAGACGGATACTCTTGTACAAACCTAATTTACATCCATGACGGAGCTGTTACAATGAACCAGCCATATTACGGGCAATTTATCGCCGAAAGACCAGAAATAGGCACTTCTGGGAGCTACTATTCTCTACCGGATTTCCAAACTACAGTTATAGCGGACGCTTACGTGGACGGCTCACAAATAAACAACCTGAGTCCTTCTTCTACATACAACATGGTAAATAGTGGTAATACCAACATCAATCTCGGCTCGGTGAATTACAATACGTACATAGGTGCGTACTTCGACGAGACTTGGAGCACAAGCTCCGGAACCTGATTTTTCTATTAGGTGAGATAACTATCAATATAAGCTCCGAAAGGACCTTACCGTAGGCTTCAGAGGAGAAACTTTTTTCATCGGGATAGAATCTCGAAAACGGGGAAGATAGAGGATGAGGAAGACTCCCTACTACGCGCTTATTCTCCTAGTCCTAGTTATCGCTGCAACAGTAGCGGCTGTAGAAATTAGTTACGGGACGGCCACCAGCGCCGTTTCCTCATCTTTATCTTCGTCGTCAACAACGACGATGAGCGAAAGTTCCTTCACGAGCATCTCTGGCACATCGTACAGCTCTCAGACTTCCTTAGCTGGTGCAAACGTAAGTGACTGCAACCAGACTGAGACGCAGGTCCTTTCAGATTTCGGCGACTTCGCCAGCGTTCCTTCCAGTATTCTGAGTACCTTTGACCCGCTGCATTCCTGTCAATCAGTCACAAATCTGGGTTACCTTGTTTATCCAGTGATCTTAATGAACATAAATGCAACTGGTTACATACGAGCGCTTTATTCACAGATTCTATCAAATTACCCCACAAACACTTCCTATCCGCAAGTGTATGAACTTCCCTACCTTGAGGCCACGAACGCAACTATTTTCACCGCCGCGCTCCCATTTAACTTGTCCAGTTCCTTCGAGATCACTAATGCAACGCTTGTCTGGAAGGACAATACCACCATCGAATACCAGTACACTGTAAGGTCACTTGCAAATTCCACTGGCTACTACATGTTTACACTTCCAGGCGCTTGCGGAATCTTTGAAACTCCATTTGTTGTAGGGATCAAGAACACTTCCCTTAGCGGAAATTATCTCGATGAATTGGGTTATCAGGGCCTTGTTCTCTGCGGGGCAAGTATGCCGGGAATCATAGTCGGAGTGAGTAACATGAGCGTCTCGTACGTTCTACTTCCCGAATGGGAGTAATAAAATCCTCCACGATCAATTACTTCACCGTAAGGCAGCAATGCTAGCACACTACGGAAGCATTTGCACTTGGATACAAAGGAAAAAAGGAAAATACTCCCATCAGTGTTGAAAGGGACGCCTCTGGGATAAGCATGCCGCCATAGCTGCCAAAAACCAGGATAGTGATAGTTCTTTACTGGGCCAATAAGGACCAGTCGTAAGTTTCGCCGGAAAGTCGAGATCGAAATGGGTAGTTAATCTGGAAGACCGCGCGGATCGAGAAAGAATTATTTTCGGAACCCTATCGTACTCGTAATCCGGGATTAGGCTTCCATAGACGAGCAGCTCGGCTAGCGCATCCCTATGAAACCACTTTTTCAAGTAGCTAGAGGACTCGCCTTCCTCAACTGTCTGGCCCAACACGAGATTTTCGGACAAGATTGTAAATGTCTTCGAAATAATATCTCTGATTTCCCTTGACAGTTTTGGAAGGTCGTAATGGTCCGTCTTTACTCTAGTTAATAAGCAGTTGAACGAACTTATGTTGCAACTAATCGAGGCGATTTCGAGCGAGTTTGCCTCGACAAGAGTAGTACCCGATCCGCTAAAAAGGATCACAAACTATTCTTGGGTTAAATTTTCTCAGGAAGATTTCAACCATTTGAGGAACATGCTTTCCAAGATACGGATGAAGTCGATGTACATGCTTTGTTCGTGGGTAATCGGGAAGATCTCTTTCAAGCCAGTTAAGGTCAAGTTTCTCTCATGGAGTAGAAGGATTAATCCAACTAAAGTCACCTAGACCGTACCGGCTCCATTTAGTTAAGCCTGTTAGTGACCGATCGGCCTAAGGCCGAGAGCTCGCCTTCCTTCGCTTGTGATTAAGTGTTCGAAAGAAAGCGGACTCCATACGAGATAATCTATTACGCAGTATATCTCGCTTTTCAGGGACTCTCGTTTGAGAAGTGTGCCAAGGCTATAGAACCACTCATCAAAAGGACTCCCAAAGCAGTATGGGATTGGTCGCAGGCGCTCGGTCAAGACAAGGGCATTTCGAAAATATTCAGATTGGGCGAGAAAGGATCAAAATATCTGAAATCGACTAGACAGAGATTACGATTGCAGGAGCTAAAGCTTGGTTCTTACTGGACTGGCATACGAACCGTTCGAGCAGAGAATTCTCGGGTTATATTTCACATGGCAACCAAACAGCATAGCGGTGGAGATGTTCCTCAAACAGCTCAAGAAAATGTATGGCAAGCACGCTCGCCTTGCATCCATCATAGCGAAAGTCAGTTTGTCGTGACAAAAGAAAGCAATGGCACGTTCGTAATAACTCCTATGAGTGGTTTAGGAAGGGAATCACAGATTCCCGAGTGTTTGCCGAACAGTGCGACTTCGGGCAGCCTTACTCCAGGCTCCAACATAAACCCATTGACGGCTTCCGATTGGTTGTATGGCGTTACTGATTTGGACAGTACATCGGGTATCATCGGCGCCTATTTGACATATGATAGCGGCGGGACCTATCCGAACACTAATACAACTTTGTCCCTTTGGTTAGGGGTGACCACGGATACAGGCTACTTCAAGTGGACGCCGCGTGGGGAGGTGTAAACTGTGGAGATACAGCTACTTCGGCACCAATTTTCTCCTACGGTTACGGGTCCTCGCTTTCAAATTGTCCAGTTGGAACCGCAACAGAGGGAGACCAATATGAGTTAGACATTGCGTACGATTATGTTTGGACATTAGAGTGGTACGTGCTAATTTGGGATGAATCGACCAATAGTTACTTCATGAATCCTGTTTATTTGTCATCGGCAACGGGTACATATACGTCCGGAGGAGCTTTCGGCGTGGTTATGGAAGGATAAACTGGCCAAGCAACGCAAATGCAACAAATTACATTCCAGATGGATCGCAATCTGTTTCCCTTCTTCAGTACTTTACAAGCAGTAGCTACTACGATTGGGTCAACTGGGGGTATTGTGAAAGCACGAGTTGCCCTACAATTACTTGAAGAACACTAACCTCATGTGAAAAATTCCAAGTCTTCGTATCCTCAGCGAGGGTCGAAGACATTCAAAGTATCCTCCATCCTTTTGTCAAACTCGGATGGTGACACTTCGATCGAAGTGCCGCTTTCCCAGAACATACCATAACGTTGACGTCACTTCTGCATAGCTTGAATTCACAAAACTCAGACTGAAATTCTGAATGTTAAGAACTAGGATTAACAGAAAAGAAGGCCTTCCAAAATGATGCTATGCTGTTAGTTTCCCCAATAAGCTCATTCACATCCGGTTTCACGTGTAGTAGCACTTCCAGCGGGTTCAACGGTTTCACGGAGGAAACAAATAACCTCAACTTGGGGTCGTCGTGTTCTTACACGTCGACCAGATCGTGCTCCTTCTCCGAAAGTTAGCTTGGGAAACGAGAGAGCGGGCGCCTTGACATTTTCATATAAAGAACCAGTTTGGTAGATCTGGAATTGAACAGGATCGGATTTCTCTGATTGCAGTACAAATTTTTATTAAAAATGAAGCCAAGACAATCCTTTACGAACATTCACCTCGCCATAAGTGAAAAACACCTAGCCCTGAGCACGGTTCTGTTGGTGCTGGTAATTTCAGTCATGGTCATAGCAGCTGCTGGTGTTTTAATTTACACGGTTACCCACCTTCAAGCGCAGAACTTGTCATCCTCATCTAAGACAGAGGATCAGGAAACTATCGCCCAGACAACCAATTCCACACTCGGTCTTGAATTCTCGCTTTCGATAAATACCACTATCATCAATTATGGAAATTCGATTTCGATTACGATGGAGCTTCAAAACGTGTTTTCAACACTTAACTCTGTCAACGCTTCCTTTGACTGGACTCCCTCCATCTTGAGTGTCCAGCCCTGCCGATATTTTGACAACTACGTGGTTTTCACAGGGGACTACGACATTGCAAACCTTTCACTCGTTGGAGAACCACTGATAGTCAGTGGCATACCTCCACCAAGCTGTCCTGCCTTCGACTTGCAACAGCTGTTAATTCAGCCACACAGCACTAACGCGACAGCGATTCCTTCCTACCTTGACGCACAATTGGCGCTTGAACTTTCGAGCTCTATCAACGGATACTATTCAAAAATAGCAGTAGATGATGATCAATATACTCTGTTCCCTGTCGGCGTCTACACAATATTAGCGGGCGATGAGTGGGGGCAGAGCGTACTGCTTCACTTTGAGGTAGTTCAACCTGGTTAGCAATTTTATGCACAAAATGGTTTGTAACAAAACAAGCACGAATTGAAGAAAGAGTGTAACATTCAGAGGAAAAAAGACTGAAACTGAAGCAAAAATTCAGTCAATATGAATTTTAATTGAGGTGCGTTTCTAGAAGAATCTCTGGCCATAACATGAGATTGCAAGAAAAGTAAGGAGAAAAAAATGCCGTATCGCTGATCCATCCCCTCATGGTCTTCATAGCAGACTAGGATGACAAAATAGGTAGCTCTACACTTGCTTCAGATAAACAAAGCATATAGAAGCGAGCCGATCGAAGACAGGATCGTAATAGAACATGTGGTAGATTGCATTGCGTTTGCGCATTTACCCGTGATTCATGCAGCTGCGCAAGCTTGAAAATTGATGGTACTTCCTCTTTTTTTCGACGACCCGGGACTCGTTTTGCATTGGTCTTATACTCAAATTAGCATAAATCCCACCGGCGGCCCTCTTTTTTTGGGCTTTAACGGTGATCCGTTACGTTATTATTATCGTTGATGACGAGTTGATGGACACGCGCGAGCAACCGAAGAGATAACAGTACCAGGAATGTCACGCGAATTAATGAAATCGAGATCAGGTAACGCTTTTGCTAGAAGCTCTGCAACCGCATTGCAATGCCATTACAACTCGCTAAAAATTTTGAAACTCGCAGATGCAATTAGGACAATCAAGAGGATTTTGTTGGTTACCATTAAAAGAGACGCAAAGTCCTGAGTCCTTCAGAATTATCGTGAATCAAAGAACAATTGTAACAGCATTAACTGTGACCCTGTTGTTCATCAGCTTTGTTCCCCGTTGCGATATACGTAGCTGTCCCCAAAGTCGTTGCTGCATCGGTCAGCAGTAATTGCTCTAGCCCAACGGTTCCGACAGGTACTCCGCCTACCTTGAATTCTACATTTACTCTTACTGTGATAGGCGCAACCGGCAGGACGGTAACTTACAATCAGAGTTCGATCTTGTCACTAGCTACCTGCACGTCATACGGTGGTTTTGCTCACGGTACGCCAAAGTTTTCGGATGACTACGGAAATTACACAGGTGTTCCCGTGCTGACATTGGTTAACCTCGTGGGTGGAATAACGCCAGGTGAGACTGTAACAGCGACCTCTGGCACAGATAATTATCAGACCGTTTACAACTATACCGAAGTCGCTAACGGTACCGGATAGGGATCCGAATATACCGCGACCGCTTCCTTACAGTGTAACTGCTCCGGTTCCAATGTATCTAGTTCTAGCGTACCTGTGGAATAACAGTGCCATAGGCGCATACTCTTGCACGTCGGGCACTCCACCCTGTCCCAACGGGCCTGAAACCTCTGGAACAGGGCTTCTTAGGACTGTGACAATAAGTTCTACTGCCGGATACCTGATCGCTGCCGGCGCACCGTGGAACAAGGCTGTAGCTACGGTTCAGGTGAATTCGACTGATTCGACGACAAACTCAACCTCAACATCATCAGTAACTGCATCGTCCTTGACTTCATCATCGGCTTCGCCGACAAGCACTACTTCCGTCGTTGCCACTACAACATCATCGTCCTCTAAAAGTGCAATAGCGCTGACGGCCGGTTACCTGCTTGTTGTGGCAACCTCGCTCGTAGTAATAGTCGGGGCAGGGCTAGCTTACCTTGTAATTCGGCGCAAGTTCTCCTAGCAAGCGACCTCGGCAGATCTAGAAGATATCTAGCTGCGCTCGCCGCAGAATTGAAGACCAGCCGATGCGATTTGCGACGGAGGCCGGCCGAACGCATCCTATCTTGGTCTTCTAAGGAAGAAATAACTCAGCCCACCAGCTACAATGACCACAACCGCGACGATTCCGCCTGCTTCAAGGACTGGGAATCCGGACGAACTGGACGACGAAACTGTCGTAGTAGTCGTTGTCGGAAGATTGGGCTCTAGTACTACAACTGCCGTGCCGCCGCTCTGGCTAAGGGTTGTGGGAGTCGAGAGGCCGACTCCGTTCACGGTCGCGGAGATGCCGTACGTATCACCCGGCGTCAGCCCCATAAACAATGCTTCTCCACTTGAGTTAGTGCTTTGCACAGTAGAAAAGCCTGAGGAAAGGGTCAGAGTGACTTGGTCTCCGCTAACCGGTGATCCTCCTGAGCTATAAATGTAAACAAGGATCTGAGCGGGACTCGATCCTGTGACTGTTTGGGTTGATACACTTGGTGAGGTAACTGTTTGGGTGGAGGTAACAGTACTAGGCGAAAGCGTAGTCGTCTGCATCTGAGTTTCTGTGTCAGTGACAGTCTGCGTCTTCGTCGTGGTGTAGGTGGTGTAAGTGTAAGCGACGGTCTGCGTTTGCGTTACGGTTGAGGAAGTAGTTGTAGTCACGGGATAGCTTTGCGTAACAGTGTTGGTCTGAGTCACTGTCGCGGTACCGGCTGGCACTGTAGAAGTTTGAGTGACTGTGCTTGTTTGAGTCAGGGTCGTCGTGCTGGTTGGTTGCGTAGATGTCACCGTTACGGTGGTTGGAGACGTTACTATGGACGTTACAGTCGTAGGCGAAGTCACGGTAGATGTTTGGGTGGTCGTGCTGGTTACAGGCAGAGGAGTTGATGTGGTTGTTACTGTGGAAGTTGTGGTTAACGTTTGTGTCTGAGTTTGAGTTTGCGTACTTGTGACCGTAGAAGTTATCGTAGAAGTGGAAGTCGATGTGGATGTAACGGTAGAGGTGAGAGTACTCGTGCTAGTCACTGTCGAAGTGGAGGTGACCGTAGTGGTGAGCTGTGCGGGCTGTATCACAATAGCAGCCTCCGTATAACCAAGAACGCCAGTTGTAAAGGGAAAGTCCGTCGGAGACGACACACCGCTGATCGAATACTCCGACCCCGACTGATTTCCGTAACCGCCTTGTATCATCGTGAATCCGGCGCCCGCCGTGAGATAGTTTTCCGAGGCATCATTTCCCCAGTTGGTCATGACTGACATCAGGAAGGCGCCGGGGTAGAATGACAGCGAAGTAGAGGTGAAGGAAGAATCGCCAGCGTTGCTCGCCGTATATAGACCGACACTTAGCGTCGCCCCTGAGAGCTCGTAGATGTAAATGTCTGCAACCGAAGGCACGTTCACATCATAGGTCGCAAAGACCGTGTCAGGGCCGCTTGATGGAGCCGTTGCGTAATAGATGGACGCGTTGTCAACGCAGTACATCCCACTTATCTGACACACATTTACTGCTTGAGTGAAAGAAGAGCCAAGAGAATCCGTAACCACGGGAGCGGCACCAAGATTCCCGCCCTCGATGTCAACCCCGACAACGATTATGTCTCCGGACATCACGTCGCTAGAAAACGTCGCGCTGGGGTTGCAGGCAGAAGGGCACGATCCAGAACTGGATTGCACAATCGTCACGCTGCTACCGTCAGGGTAAGCGTGCACAGGCAGTGCGAATGAAGGTGTCACCAAAGCAAACACGAGAAACATGCACACGCAGACTGAAGCAATCAAGCTTCTGTTTATTTGCAACCTTAGATCGATTCAATTAGATCGATTTATGGTTTGTCTAGAAGGAACTGTTTCGTTTTCTCAGCAAGAGCCCGCTAATCTTGCATCAAATTCTATCTAAACAAATTCGTCCGTGCAAGATCGATGACTTCGTCTCCCTTTCCGTTGAGCACTGCCCTAACCATGTAGAGGGAAAACCCTCTGACTTGGTCGAAGGTTATGCTTGGCGGTATCAAGAGTTCTTGACGGTTAACAACAACCTCCACAAGGGCCGGGCCGTCATGCTGGAAGGCCTGCTTGAGAGCTGGCTCTAGTTCCTCCGGTTTTTCAACGCGCTGGCCGAGAATTCCCGTAGCCTCCGCAATTTTTGAGAAATCGGGATTCAGCAACTCGGTTCCGAATTCTACGAACCCCGCGGCCTTCATTTCCAGTTCGACGAAACCAAGAGCTGAATTACCAAAGACAACAACTTTGACAGGAAGGTTGTGCTGCCGAAGGGAAAAAAAATCTCCCATGAGCATGGAAAGTCCACCATCCCCAGATAGTGAAATTACCTGCCGATTGGGAAATGATTCCTGAGCTCCTATTGCCAGAGGTAAAGCTCCTGCCATGGAGCCATGCGAAAACGATCCGATAAGTCTTCGCTTGCCGTTCATTTTCAGATAACGTGCAGCCCAAAGAGTAGGAGTGCCGACATCGCAAGTGAAAATAGCATCTTCGGATGCGAGCTCGTTAACTACCTTAATGACATATTGAGGATGAATGGGAGTTTTGCCGGGAGTTCCGACTGCCGAGGAGTCGAGATCTGCTCGGGTCTTTTTGTAGTGGTCAGTGCAGGCCTTCAAGTGTCCATTATTATCTTCTTTCCGAATCAAGAATGGCTTTAGAGCATTAAACGTCTTTTTGACATCACCCACTAGTCCTACGTCGACCTTGGTTCTTCTTCCCAATTGAGAGCCACGCAGATCAACCTGGACGATCTTTGCCTTACTCGGATAAAATTGTTGGTAGGGGAAATCGGTTCCCAACATTAGCAGAGCGTCACAATTCATCATCGCGTAATAACCAGAAGAAAATCCAAGCAAGCCGGTCATTCCCACATCGTAGGGATTGTCGTACTCTATGAACTCCTTGCCTCTCATGGCGTGGACTATGGGAGCTTGGAGCAAACTAGCGATTTCGATTAGTTCGGAATGAGCTCCCTCGCAGCCTGCCCCTGCGAGGATTGTCACCTTAGAAGCAGAGTTCAGAAGACTCGAAGCTTTTTTGATTTCCTCTTCAGAGGGACAGACCATGGGTCTAGGCCGATCAAAAGGCACAAACGGACGTGGAGAAGCTGAATCCTGCAAAGCTACGTCGCCTGGAATTACGATTACGGATACTCCTCGCTCTGAGACTGAAGTCCGCATGGCAATCTCAAGAATGCGAGGCATCTGCTCGGCACGCGAAATCAACTCGCAGTATAGAGAGCACTCTTTGAAAATTAGTTCGGGATGGGTTTCTTGAAAATACGAGCTTCCGATTTCTTGGCTAGGAATGTGTGCAGCGATTGCTAGCACTGGGAGGCGACTGCGATGGCATTCGTAGAGTCCGTTGATCAAGTGGGTATTTCCGGGACCGCAGCTGCCCGCGCATACGCAGAGCTCTCCGGTAAGATGTGCTTCTGCCCCGGCCGCAAAAGCTGCTACCTCTTCATGACGAACCCCTACCCAGTCAATTTGATCTGATCTGGAGTGAATGGAATTCGTGATACCATTCAGAGAGTCGCCCACAACTCCATAAACTCTCTTGACTTTACTTGCCACGAGAGAGTCGACTAATACATCCGCGACTTTCGGCATGTCTTTCGAAATCAAAGACTCATGATAATAAACAACGCGTCTTTTTGCTTTAGAACATTCTGTGAAAAGGCAGACGTAATTGCAGCCATAGTAGCCCACTCTCTCAGAGAGCGGTTTCGCGTTGATCGGGCAGGATCGCGACAATCAATTCTGCAATTTTCTAATCCTCATCTGGAGGAAACGCATCACTCTCTCCGAGAAAGGTGGGAACCGCAGGCTGAGTGAGGTTGCGAGCTACGGATGGATGACGAATAGCCGAGACGTAAAAGTCCACATGGTCACATTTCGGACAGCGATAAACGTTGAACGTCATCCTTTCGTTCAAACTTACTAGATCTCCAGAAGCTTCATCAAGAAATCCCATTTCTCCAATCAAAGCGAGAGTTCCCTGTCCTTTCGGGTCTTTCATCCTGTACGTCTTGCTATGACAATTCGAACAGCTGTCTCGTGAACTCATGTTATCTTGGCGTACAAACCAAAGTAAAAAGGGAATCGACTTTATCGCCATACTCTGATAATCAAGGGAAAAATCAGGGGATTGCTGCAGACGTACTAAGACTATCATCCTGAAGCTCCAGATCTGTCGGAAGTCATAACGAATTGAATCCAGCAACGAATGCGAAAAAAGCGAAGGTGGAGTGGATTTCAACGCTCTACTTGAGGGCAAGATGTTTACAGTCCGACTCATCATCAGAAATGAGTCGAGTGCCCTAAATTAGACGATACATTATAGGCCAATTTATTCTATATACAAATTCCCAGAATCTGTATGATATTCTCCTTATGCGGAGAATAATTTGGAAATTTTTTCATGCGCAGAATCCGCGGAATAAGCAAACACTAAAAAGGCGGCTTTCAAAACTGCTTGAGTTACGATTTCGGTTAGGTTTTTGCGAAGTTGAGTGATTTAGTATTTGAAGATACCGTAAGGCAGACGTCCCCAACAGAAAATTTAGTTTCGAAAGTTTCTGCGGGATCGTTTGCCCTCCAAACCGTTGGAGTCGAACAACTGTCTGTAAAAACTGCGACACGTGATCTACTCAGAGCGCTTGAAGAGCATAAAGTCGAAAATATCGTTCCACAACTTACGTCAGAAGGAGCTCTGGTTTATCCTGAAATTACGAAGTTGACTGGGATAGATACCTCTCAGGTGTCCGATATTCTTGAAGCACTTTCCTTGGAAGGCGTCCTGACAAAGAAACTCGTTAATCCGCTGATTAATTGCCCTCAGTGCAGTTCGACTGTTTTAGCCCAATCTATTGTATGCCCTAACTGTCATGGAACAGACCTAGTCGGAGGAACGGCTTTGCAGCATCTGCCTTGCTTAAAATTCGACTTCGAGTCAAACTTCAAACATCAGGATGGCTCTACTTTTTGTCCAAAATGTGATCGAAAACTCCTGAATCTTGGCTCAGATTATTACAGACCGGGCATCTTTTTCAAATGTTTCACCTGTGGAGAATTTACGGCTCGCACTTTGCGAGTGTATACTTGCGAAAGCTGTCAGAATGTTTTCGAGACGACCGAAGAGTCTATGACTCAGGCGTACGAATACGCGGTAAATCACGATCGGAAGGAAATTATCTCGAAGTACCGGGTGGAGACAATCTTTCCTATGGTTCTCGAAACGGTGACGATCTGCGGACTGAAAGCCGCTAGTGGTAACATTTTGACGGGAAAGTCCGGCGTCGTTCACTCTTTCAGTGTCTTATCCAAGTATAAAGGGGTTGAAGACATTCAAGGACTAGTGGCAATTGACGTAGTATCTAATCCAGTTAGTGTGGGCTCCAACGCTGTCCTCTCATTGTTCGCAAAAGCTCTTGATTGCAAACTAAGGAACACGGTCTTGATCGCGCTTCCCGAGTTGGATGCCGACGCAAGGGTTCTTGCTCGGAACTACAATGTTACCTACATCGAAGCTGGGCGTTCGCTTGAGGAAGCTGCAGCCAAACTTCAGGCGCTATTGAAACAGCGAGAATTTTCCCTTGGCCTTTCTAGGAAAAATCCGAGGTCTGGTCAAGCTGAAAAGTCTGGAAAGAGACGGCAATCTAAACGAAGAGGAACTCATGATATCATGGTTGACATTCTGAAGGTCATAACTTCGCCTTCCAGCAAAACCCAAGTTATGGCTTGTGCCAATCTAAGTTTCGATCAATGTCAAAATTATCTACCGGCGATGGAGAAATTAGGATTATTGACCAGGAGCATTGAGGATGGTGTTCATACAAAATATACAATTGCCGAAAAGGGACGCGAATACTTGTTAAACATGTCAGCTGACTACGGAAGCATTGCTGACGGACACAAATCCGTATGGACGACTAGAGGAATGCCCTAACTCAATCCTGACCCGCCTTATTGTAAAAACTAACTTGTATAGTCAGACTGCTTAAGGCAGCTCTTAAGCTTGCGCGCTACCACTTGTACTCGGGCGACCTACTGCTCTAAATGAGAAGCCGGAAGCAAGTGCATCTTTGGGGCTGATTATGTTTCTTGCATCAACAAATGCAGCCGGGCTTTCTGTGAGTTGTGCCAAGAGCTTTAGGTCGAGCTGAAGGAATTCTTTGTGAGCCGTGCCCATCACTATACAGTCAGCGCCGTTCACCGCTTGAGCAACGCTTCGCCTTGTGGTGTAGCCAAATACGTTCTCTCCCGGAAACATAGGATCATAGATGTCGAGAACTGCTCCCAATCGAGCAAGGCCGTTGCACACTGGTTCCATGGGAGTTAGCTGGACATCCTTTATCTCGGGTTTGTATGCTACGCCGAGGATGGCTATCTTCGACCCGCGGATAGTCTTTCCGACCTCATTTAGCGCCTCAGATGTCAAAGAAACAACGTGTTCGGGCATCCTGTCATTGATTTCCCTAGCCATTCTGACAAGGGATGGAATGTGTCCAGCCTTCACTCCCTCAGAGATTAGATAGTAAGAGTTCGATGGTAAACAAGGGCCACCGACTCCTACGCCCGGATAGTGCGGCATAAAGTTGTACTTCGTTGCGCAGGCCTTTATCACCTCCAAAGAATCGATGCCTAGCTTCTCGAAAACGAGTGCGAATTCATTCGCGAGAGCTATATTCACATCACGAAAGAGGTTCTCGGTAAGTTTTACCGCGTTCGCAGTCTTTGGATCGTTTACCTTGTACACTTTGATGTTCAGAAGAGTTTCGTAGAGATCTGCGACAATATCGAGGCAGTGTTGGTTTATCGCTCCTATCACGCGAGGCACAGTTTTCATGTTCATCACAATGTTTCCTGGATCTGATCGCTCGGGACAGCTCGCAAGTCCAAACTCCGAACCTGCTCGCAAGCCTGATTCGCTCTCCAATATTGGCAGAATCAGGTTTTCAACAGTGCCAGGCCCCACAGTACTTTCTATGATCACAACTGACCCCGGCTTGATCAGCTTACCGACCGTGCTGCACGCTGAAATTACAGCCGAGTAGTTCGGTGTCTTCGTGTGGTCAACCGGTGTGGGAACACAAATTATGATAAAGTCTGCTTTGGGTATTGCTGATGAAAAATCAGTCGTTGCCCTAAGTTTTCCTAGACGCACTGGCTCTTCGATCACTTTGTCTAGGCCTGGCTCGTCTACAAATCTGGACTTTCCCTCGTTGACGTTCACGACCACTTCTGGATTGATGTCGACTCCGATCACATTCGCCCCAGCAGCCGCGAACATGGCGGCCGTCGGGAGTCCGATTCTCCCCAGACCTATGGTGCAGATAGTCACCTTGCGGTCCTTGAATAGCCCTTTCGCGTCTTCGACCTTTTGCTGCAACATTCCTTCTTTGCTCATCATTTCTACTTCTATCTCCTAACCATAAATTACAGAATTCCGGGCCTTGGGCAGTGGTTTCTCACGGTTTTTGACGTATCCGGCGAGTGCCGCGATACAAACTGCCAAGGCGATGAACGGAATTTGGACTGATTGCAAAGAGTAGTAGTTGAACGAAACTGGGGCGAAAAACGCAAACACCCCTGTATCAGCTGCCATGTGAGCAAAAAATGCCGAGGCGAAAAGTATCGGTATTTCGATGTGGCCTCTCCTTCCCGCCACGAAATAAAGAACTACGAGTGTAATCGCAAGGAAAGCGAGAGAATGCGCGGGTCTAATCGGCTGATTAATGCCAAAGAACGCTGGAAGATGGTCCATGTCCAAAAGAACAACAAATGCAACGGCTAGAGTGACGAGATTCACATCTAGACGCCTATAGGCAAGCGAGGCAACGAGGCCTACCGCGAGCCCGGCAGAGAAGAGCTCTAACTCTTTAGGAGCAATGCTAGATTCTGGCCGAAGAGTGCCTGTATGAGATGAGGGAGGACTAATCACCAGAAAGATTAGCGTTATCGCAAGGTTCACCACTACAAAGACCAATAGAGACGGAAATACATCAGAAACCCACCGCCTAATTTTTGAAACGAACGAGCTCGGTTTCGCTTGCAGCGGAGGGGTTACTGTTTCAGTCATTACCTGTTTCATCTACCATTCTTTGTCAGACAAGACTATTCCCGATCATAGGACTAATCGTTG